>NZ_JBHVKW010000021.1:0-89065 GCF_042797905.1 Amycolatopsis sp. NPDC057786 | reverse complement strand
GTCCCGGCGGGCCGCTCAGGGAAGGGCTTTCACGGCGGCCGCGGTGGCGTCGGCCAGGAGTTTGTTGTCGATCTTGGCGTCCTTCTCGGACCGGTCGGTCAGAACCGAGATGACGATCGGCGCGCGGCCCGGCGGCCACACGACCCCGATGTCGTTGCGGGTGCCGTAGGACGCTGTTCCGGTCTTGTCGGCGACCGGCCAGCCGGGCACCCCGGCGCGGATGTTCTGGTCGCCGGTGGTGCTGGCCCGCATCATGTCGACCAGGATCTTGCGTTTGTCCTCGGGGAGCGCGTCGCCGAGGGCGAAGGCGCGCAGGCTCACGGCGAGCGCGCGCGGGGTGCTGGTGTCCCGGGTGTCGCCGGGCGCGGTGTCGTTGAGTTCCGGTTCGATCCGGTCGGCGTGGCTCGTCGTGTCGCCGATCCCGCGCAGGACCGCGTTGAGCCCTTCGGGGCCGCCGAGTTCGCGGAAGAGCAGGTTCCCGCCGGTGTTGTCGCTGTACCGGAGGGTCGCGTCCATGACGGCGCGCAGCGGCATGCCCGTCGCCACGTGTTTCTCCGTGACCGGCGAGTTCACGACCAGGTCCTTGCGTTCGTAGGTCACCGTGCGGTCCAGGTCGGCGACCGGCGTCCGCTGCAGGACGCCGCCGGCGCTGAACACCTTGTGCGTCGAGGCGTAGGCGAAGCGTTCGTCGGCGCGGAAGGCGACTTCGCGGCCGGTCGCGGTGTCTACCGCGTACACCCCGAGCCGGGCGCGGTAGGTGCGTTCGAGCTGTTCGAAGTCGGTTCGCCCGGTCGCCGCGGCAGGCGAGGAGGTGGCGGCCGGCGGCTGCGCGGGCGTGGGTGTGGAACACGCGGCGAGTGACGCGACCGAGAGCGCCAGCAGGGCGGCCCAGCGGCGAGAAGTGACGGACACGGTGGTTCCTTTCAAGATCGTTCGATGTCCGCAGTCTGTCCACCGCCGGTCATGCTGTCCAAGACACGAACGCCCTCTTTCATGCGTGATCGGCATAGTATGTGGTCGTGGACCTGATCGGGAGCTGCCGGGCGTTCGTGAGCGTGAGCGAGGCCGGGACCTTCACCGCGGGGGCCGCGATCGCGCGCATCCCTCAGCCGGTGGCGAGCCGCCGGATCGCGGCGCTGGAACGGCATTTCGGCGAGCGGCTGTTCGACCGCTCCACCCGCCGCGCCGTGCTCACCCCGTTCGGCCGGGACATGCTGCCGTCGGCGAAACGGCTGGTGGCGCTGGCCGACGCCATGGAGCACGACGCGCAGCGCGCCAAACTGCGGCCGATGCGGCTGGCGATGCCGGACACCTGCACCGTCCGCGAGCTCGCCGAACTCGACGCGGCGGCGCGAGCGCTGGACGTCTTCCTGGAGTTCCGGCAGGCGCCGCCGGGGGAGCGGGCGGAACTCGTGCGCACACAGGAGGTCCGCGCGGCGCTCACCGCCGTTCCCGCCGAAGAGGGCACGTGGACGGTGCCGCTCGGGCTGGCGGGCGGGGGAAGGTCGCGGGCGGGCGCACTCCATCTGGAAACGCTGCGGGTCGGCCGGTCCGGCAGACCGCCCCGCCGGGTCTGGATCCAGCCCGAGGACGACGTGCCCCATATCCGGGACCGGCTCTTCCGGATCCGTGACTCGGTGGGCTTGCGGCCCGCGCAGGTGTCCGTCGCCGACGCGCTCACCGCGGCCGCCGCGGCGGTGTTCGGTTCGGACGATCTCCTGCTGTGCTCGACGGCCCAGGCCACCGAATTCGGCCTGAACTGGCGGCCGATCGGGGAGGCTCGGCTCTCGCGCGGGTTCGAGATCACGGCGGGGCCCGGCGAGGACGCGCAGCGGCTCCGGGCACGATTGTGGCCGGACATCGCCCGGTGTCTCGGCGCGGAGGAGACGACATGAACACCGAAACGCTGCTCCTCGGGCTGCGCGCCGAACTGGACGACGGCGGCCTGCGCGGGTCGTTCCTCGTGCGCGATCTGCGGACCGGATACGAGATCGGCATCGACCCGGATCTGGAGTTCCCGAGCGCCTCGCTGGTGAAGATCCCGCTCGCCGCGGCGACCCTGGAGCGGATCCGCCGGGGCGAACTGGACGGGGCCACGCCGGTCGAGGTCGAGCCGGGGCGGGCCACCGCGCCCGGGCCGACCGGGCTGACACGGTTCCGGCATCCGGCCAGGGTGGCGATCGACGACCTGCTCTACCTGGCGATGGCCATCAGCGACGAGACCGCCGCCGACGCGCTCTTCGCGCTGACACCGCCCGCCGTGGTCACCAGGATGACGCGCGAATGGGGCGTTTCCGGGATCACCGCGCGGCATCCGGCCGCGGACCTCAGCGACACGCCCGCCGAACGTTTCGCCCCGGCCGACGTCCACCTCGCGCACGCGCTCGCGATCAACGCGGGCACCGCCGGGCAAGGTCATCCTGTTCCGCAGCTCGACGTCACGCGCGCGAGTTCCGGCTCGGCCAGGGCGTTCGTCAATCTGCTCGAAGCGCTGTGGAAACCGTCCAAAGTGGACGAAAAGGTGGCGGCGCGGGTCCGTGAACTCATGGGGCTGAACCTGTTGCGTCAGCGGCTGAGCCCCGATTTCGTCTCCGACGCCACGAAATGGTCGTCGAAGACCGGCACGGTGCTGAACCTGCGGCACGAGGTCGGGGTGGTGGAACACGCCGACGGCGGGATTTACGCGATCGCCGTGCTGACCGGGTCCCGGGTGCCCGCCGCGATCCAGCCGGAGGCCGAAGTGCTGATGGCCCGCGTGGCGAGGGCGCTGCGGGACCACCTGCGCGAAGGGTGACGTCACGTTCTCCGCGTTTGCGTGCCATCCGGTCTGGGTATCAGCGGGCCGTGCTCGACCACTCGTATTTCCCCGAACTGACGGACCAGCGACTCGTCGTCGACTACGACGATGCCGACGACCCGGTCCTGCTCCGCGCCGACGGATCGCCGATCGACACCTGGCGGGAGAACTATCCCTACACGACGCGAATGTCGCGTGAGGAATACGACGTCGTGAAACGGTCGCTGCAGATCGAACTGCTGAAACTGCAGTACTGGATCAAGGACACCGGCGGCCGCATGGTGATCCTGTTCGAAGGGCGCGACGCGGCAGGCAAGGGTGGCACCATCAAACGGTTCACCGAACACCTCAACCCCCGGGGCGCGAGAGTGGTGGCGCTGAACAAGCCCACCGAGCGCGAGCAGGGTGAGTGGTACTTCCAGCGCTACGTGAACCATCTGCCCACCGAGGGCGAGATCGTGCTGTTCGACCGATCCTGGTACAACCGCGCCGGCGTCGAACGGGTGATGGGCTACTGCACGGACGAACAGTACGAGCGGTTCATGCGGCAGGCACCGACGTTCGAGCAGATGCTCGTCGACGACGGGATCATCCTCGTCAAGCTCTGGTTCTCGGTGTCGAAGTCCGAGCAGCGCACCCGGTTCCTCATCCGGCAGGTCGACCCGGTGCGGCAATGGAAACTGAGCCCCAACGACATCAAGTCGCTCGACCGCTGGGACGCCTATACCGAAGCGAAGGTCGCGATGTTCCGGTCCACCGACACGGAGATCGCGCCGTGGACGGTGGTCAAGAGCAACGACAAGAAACGCGCGCGGGTCGAGGCGATGCGCAGCGTCCTCGCTCGCGTGGACTACGCGGACAAGGACGAGGACGCCGTCGGCGAGCCGGATCTGAAAGTGGTCGGTGCCGCGGCGACCCTGCTGGAAGAGGGCGAGGACGAGGCATCGCTCAGCCCGACTCCGATCGCGCCGTCGCCCGACCCAGACCATGGCCCTGGGCTGCACCCGGAAGAGAACTCGTGACTCGCGAGATACGGCTCTGAACACGTGAGTTACGCCGGAGCCGCGCGATGTCGAGATCCTGCCATGTCGGGTATCCGCCATCTTCCGGCCGTGTGGGAAAGCTGATCACCCGTCTTTACTTCACGTACGGACGTCGGGGGCTCCTGTCGAAAGGGATCATGGTGATCAGTAGGACGAGAAAGACGCGGAGGGGCACGGTGGCGGTGGTCGCCGGTGCGTTCCTGGCCTCCGGCCTGGTGCCGGCTCCGGCGGCGGGTGCGGCTCCCGCGGTCAAGGCCGAGCCGGACACCGCGGTGCTCGCCGGCGCGCTGACCAAGCAGGCCGTGGCCTGGGGCGAGTGCTCGTTCCCGTCGGTCGCGCCGGCGACGGAAGCGGAACTGAAGAAGGTCAAGGGCCTTGCCTGCGCCACCGTCCAGGTGCCGCGTGACTGGCACAACCCGCAAGACGGCAACACCATCGGCGTCCGCGTCTCCAAGACGGCGACCGCCTACCCCGGCACCGGCAGGCAGGGCATCGCACTGGTCAACCCCGGCGGGCCCGGCGGCGAAGGTCTCCCGTGGGGCGCCGCGATGGCGATGCGCAGCCCCGTGCTGGCCTCGCAGTACGACTTCGTCGGCTTCGACCCCCGCGGTGTCGGCCAGAGCACCCCGCTGACCTGTAGCTACACCGTCCCGGACAGCACGGATCAGAACGTGATCAGCCGGGCGAAGGTCGAGGGCTGCCTGAAGAACCCGCTGACGAAGTTCATCACCACCGAGCAGACCGCGTACGACATGGACTTCATCCGGGTGCTGCTCGGGGAGAAGAAGACCAGTTACATCGGTTACTCGTACGGCACGTGGCTCGGCACCTGGTACGCCACCACGTTCCCGTCCAAGGCGCATCGGTTCCTGCTCGACTCGTCGACCGACGCGAGCCGCTCGACGCTGGAGAAGACCTGGGACCTCCAGCCGCGCAGCCGTGACCGCCAGTTCCAGGAGGCGCTGCTGCCCTACGTCGCGCGCAACGACGCCAAGTACAAGGCGGGCACCGACCCGCTCGAGATCCGCCGCAACTGGGAGAAGGCGGGCGGCACCCGGGAATTCGCGGGCATGCTCTACGCCGCGTGGTTCATCATCCCGGCGATGTACGACACCAGTCAGTACCCGTCCGCGGCCTCGATGGTGGCCGCGCTGGCGAAGGGACCGGCGCCTGCCGGGACCGACGCGGAGAAGTTGGAGCAGGTCGTCGCGAAGGCGCTCGCCACTCCAGGGCTGACCGACGCGAACAAGGCGTTCCTGAACAAGGCCAAGGGCAACGCGCTGGAGGCCATCGCGAAGAAGGACTCGGTCGAGCGCAAGGCCTCCTACCAGGGCGGCGCCGAGGTCGAGACCTGGGACGCCGCGTTCGAGGCGATCCGCTGCCAGGACGGCCAGTGGAACCAGAACCTGCACTACTGGAATTACTGGCAGGCCGACCTGACCGTGAACGCGCCGTTCATCGCGCCGATCATGGCCCTCTCCGGCGCGCCGCTGTGCGCGTTCTGGCCGACCACCAACGCCAAGCCCGCGCCGGACGCCAAGACGTTCCCGAAGCTGCTGATCGCGCAGACCGAACTCGACGCGGCCACGCCCTACGAGGGCGCACTCGCCACCGCGAACGCACTGCCGGGCGCCAAGATGATCAGCGTCGACAACGAAGGCAGCCACGGGATCTTCCCGTACAACACCGACTGCGTCGACGACCCGATCGTCGCCTACTTCCAGACCGGGTTCACGCCCAAGAAGAAGTTCACCGGCTGCCAGGGCCTGCCGCTGCCGGGTGAGGACAAGACGGCGGAGGTCGGCGGCCACCTCGGGCACGACGGGAAGATCAAGATCAAGATGATCACGCCCCAGGTGCGCAAGGCGAACGAGATCGTCCGTGAGCTGCTGGAAGGCACCGCGACGCCGGAAGCGGACGAGAAGGGCATGCCCGCCAACGCGTAGGCGCTGTCCCGTAAGTGGGGTCGTGAGTGATAGGGATGGTTCTAGCCGTCTTATCACTCACGACCCCCGTCATGAGATCGCTCAAACCGCGCTAATCGGGCGCCATCGTCGCGGAGAGGTCTCTTGTGGGCAGAGGGCTCGGCGGTGGTGTCCCGCGGGTGGTCGTGCGGCCGGCGCGTGTCGCGAAAGCCACTTTCGCGACGTCTAGTGTCCCGAAAGTGGCTTTCGGGACACCTGGGTGCGGAGACCGTCAACAGGACTTATAGGACACCGCCTGGTCCCAGACGAGAGGATCCCGCGGTCCGCGGGAGCCTTTGGCATGATCCGTGACGCTTTCGTTATCGGTTCAGGCGCACGATCAGACGCCTTTCCCCCTCAAGACCTGTGAGCGGAAACAGCCGGTCCGCCAGGCGTGACATCGATGTCACGTCGATCGATCCCGGGGTGGGGGAGGAGAAGCGTCATGCTCGCCGAGTCGCGAGGCCTGTCGATGGAGGCCGAGCAGCTGTACCGGGCCCTGCTGGACGGGCGCCCGATCACGCCCGGCGCCGAGCTGGCGGAGCTGGAGCGGTTCGGCCTGGTCCGGGCGGGCGCGTCCGGGGTCGAGGTGTGCCCACCGCGGGCGGCGCTGTCGGCGTTCGCGGCGCAGCACGAGGCCGCGGCGATCCGCGCGCGGGAAGCGGCCGAAGTGCTCGGCGCCGCCTACTCGCTGCGGACGGGCCGGGACGCGGACTTCGTCGAGGTCCTGCGCAGCCGGGACGAGGTGATCGCCACCTTCGAAGCCATGCAGACCCAAGCGGGTGTCGACATCGTCGCGCTGGACCCGGGGTCGTACATGAGCCCGAAGGCCGAAGTGAGCACGGTGCAGCCTGGTTCGATGGCGCGCGGCATCGCGTACCGCGTCGTCTACGACTCGTCCGTGCTGCAGCACGACGACGGATTCGCCCAGGTGCAGTCGAGTATCGCCCTCGGGGAGCAGGCGAGGGTGTTCCCAGGGCTGCCGTTGAAACTGGTGATCGCCGACAGCAACCGGGCGCTGATCGCCGTCCCGAATTCCGACGCGGGTGACGTCCTCGCCCTGCTGATCCATCCGTCGATGCTGCTGAGCGCGCTGATCGAGTTGTTCGCGTCGTTCTGGCGGATGGCCGTGCCGGTGCGGGCGGGTGGTCCGGACGACGCGGCGGCGGCGCAGGAACCGACCGTCGCCACGCGCCGCCTGCTCGCGTTGCTGAGCGGAGGCCTGACCGACGAGGCGATCGCGCGCGAGCTCGGCATCAGTGAGCGGACGGTGCTCCGCCGGATCAGCCGGTTGCAGGAACTGCTCGGCGCGCGGACCCGGTTCCAGCTGGGAGCGCAGGCGTCCCGGCAGGGCTGGCTCTGAAGCGCGGACATTTCGTCCCCAAGTGACAAGCGGAGGGCACCCTTTCTCACGCCCCCGTGAGCACGTCCGCGCTTTCGACCGCGTTCCATCATCCTTTCATTGACACTCTTCCCGCGACGTCCATACAGTTCCGGGCAGATAAAGAACGGTCTCCGGAATGGAATCCGCTTTCGGCAACGGCGCCGTTCCGAATTCACCCGCTCCTGTACGAGTCGTCACAACGAGGGGCCATGGAAACCATTTCGGAATCGGTCGTCGCCGCCCACGCGCCGGACGACGCACGCGGCGGGGAGTCGTTCGCGACGCTGTTGAGGTACTGGGCGTGGCGGCTCGGCGACGACGTCGCGGTGACCTACCTCGACCATCGTGCCGGGGCGGAGGGCCGGGCGATCACCCTGTCCTGGCGCGAACTCGACGACCGGGTCGACGCCCTCGCCACCCGGCTGACCGGGTTCACCGGCCAGGGGGACCGGGCCGCGATCCTGGCCCGGCAGTCCGTCGACTACGTCGTCGCCTTCCTCGGCGCGATCCGCGCCGGGCTGGTGGCGGTCCCGTTGTTCTCCCCGGACCTTCCAGGGCACGCGGGCAGGCTGGCCGCCGTGCTCGCCGACTGCGCGCCGAGGGTCGTGCTCACGACCACCGACGGACTCGACGCCGCCGCCGGTTTCCTCGCCTCGACGGATTTCGAGCGGCCCGCCGTGCTCGCCGTCGACACCACAGCTCCGGTCGCGGCCGGTGATCGCTCCTGGCCGCGACCGGAACCGGACGGAGTGGCCTATCTGCAGTACACGTCCGGTTCCACGCGGACGCCGGCGGGCGTGATGCTGACCCACCGCAACGCGCTCACCAACGCCCGTCAGGCTTGCGACGCCTACGCGATCGAAACCGGGACGACGTCCACCGTCAGCTGGCTGCCGCTCTTCCACGACATGGGCCTGATCCTCGGGATCGGCGCGCCGCTGGCGGCGGGCGCGGCGTCGGTGCTGATGGATCCGCACGCCTTCCTGGAACGTCCGTCACGGTGGCTGCGCGCGCTCTCGGCCAGCCCCGGTGCGATCAGCGCGGCACCGAATTTCGCTTATGCCTACGCCGCTTCCCGGGTCACCGAGGCCGAGAAGAGCTACCTCGAACTGAGCCGGGTCGTCTCGCTGATCAACGGCAGCGAGCCGGTTCTTCCTTCGACCATCGCGAAATTCCACGGGGCCTTCGAGGAATGCGGGCTGCGCCCGGAGGTGCACCGGTCCTCCTACGGGCTGGCCGAGGCCACGGTGCTCGTCTCCGTCACCGAGGCGGGCAAGGCGCCGCGGCAGGTCGCCTTCGACCGCGACAGCCTCGCCGCCGGGCTGGCCGCGCCGGCGCTCCCCGGCGCGGCGTCCACCACCCTCGTCTCGTGCGGATTCCCAGTGGGACAACGGGTCCGCATCGCCGATCCGGTCACCGGCGCGCTGGTCGAACCGGGCAGGGTGGGGGAGATCCAGGTCAACGGGCCGAACGTCGGCGTGGGTTACTGGGGACGGCCCACCGCTTCCGATGGCGTCTTCGGCCTTCCCCCGATCGACCCGGACTCCGGCGCGGGCTGGCTCGCGACCGGGGACCTCGGCGTGCGGTACGAGGGCGAGCTGTTCATGACGGGCAGGCTCAAGGACCTCGTCATCGTCGACGGCCGCAACCACTACCCGCAGGACATCGAACAGACCGTGGAGTCGCATCCCGCGGTCCGGCCGCATTCCGCCGCTGCATTCGCGATAGAGCACGAAGACGGCGAAGCGGCGGTCGTGCTGGTTGAGCGTGCCAAGGAGAGCGAGGCCGACCTCGCCGTGGCGGCCACGGAGATCCGGAGGGTGGTCTCGGCCGTGCACGGGCTGCGGCCGCACGACGTCGTCTTCCTCGCGCCGGGCGAAGTGCCGCGCACCTCCAGCGGCAAGATCAGCCGCGCCCGGTGCCGGAAGTCCTATCTGGACGGTTCGCTGACCGCGCGGCGGCTCGGGTGACCGCGGAGATCCGGGCCTGGCTCATCGCGCGGGTGGCGGAGCGGACCGGGGCACCCGCGGACCACGTCGATCCGGACCGGCCGCTGCACGAGAGCGGGCTTTCCTCGCGGGAGTCGATGGAACTCGCGGCGGAGCTGGGCCGGTACCTCGGCCGCCCGTTGCCGCCGACCCTGGTGTGGCAGTACCCGACGATCGCCACCCTCGCCGATCGTCTGTCCACAGTGGAAGATTCGGCGATCGTGAGCGGTGAAGGACGTGAAGAGGAACCGATCGCGATCGTCGGTGTCGGCTGTCGCCTGCCCGGCGGCGCGGATTCCCCGGAGCGCTACTGGCGGCTCCTGGACGCCGGACGCGACGGCATCCGCGAGGTTCCCGAGGATCGCTGGGATGTCCCCGCGCGTGGCGGGTTCCTCGGCGACATCGCCGGTTTCGACGCCGAGTTCTTCGGTATCACGCCGGGCGAGGCCGAAGCGATGGATCCCCAGCAGCGCATGCTGCTCGAAGTGACGTGGGCGGCCCTGGAGCACGCCGGGATCCCGCCGTCCACGCTGCGGGGGAGCCGGACCGGGGTGTTCGTCGGGCTTTCGGCGGGTGAGTACGGCCACCTGACGATGGCCGATCCCGCCACCGTCGACATCTGGTCCGCCACCGGCGCCGCGACGAGTATCGCCGCCAACCGGCTGTCGTACTTCTTCGACCTGCGCGGGCCGAGTCTCACCGTCGACACCGCGTGCTCGTCGTCGCTGGTCGCGGTGCACCAAGCGGCGCAGAGCCTGCGCCGCGGCGAATGCGGGACGGCACTCGCCGCCGGGGTGAACCTGCTGCTCTCACCGGCGGTCACCGCGTCCTTCCAGCGGGCCGGGGTGCTGGCTCCGGACGGGTACTGCAAACCGTTCGACGCCGCCGCCGACGGCATCGCCCGCGGCGAGGGCTGTGGCGTGATCGTGCTCCGGCCGCTGAAGGCCGCCCGCCGCGCGGGCGACCGGGTGCTCGCGGTGATCCGCGGCAGCGCGGTCAACTCCGACGGCCGGTCCAACGGTCTCGTCGCGCCCAGTCCCGGCGCGCAGGCGGACCTGTTGCGGGACGCGTACGCGGCGGCCGGGGTTGATCCGTCCACTGTGGACTATGTGGAGGCGCACGGGACCGGGACCGAGGTGGGGGACCCGATCGAGGCGGGTGCGCTCGGAGAAGTGCTCGGAGCCGGACGCGAACCCGTCCGCCCGCTCCTGATCGGCTCGGTGAAGGGAAATCTGGGCCATCTGGAGGGCGCGGCCGGAATGGCCGGGCTGATCAAGGTCGTTCTCGCGATGGTCCACCGGCGGCTGCCGCCGACCCCGCATCATCACGAACCCGGCCCTCATGTCGATCTCGCCGGTCTCGGCCTCCGGGTGGTGGACGCCGGGACGACCTGGCCGCGCTACTCCGACGTCGTGCGTGCCGGGGTTTCCGCGTTCGGTTTCGGTGGCACCAACGCCCACGTCGTTCTCGAAGAATGGCCTGCCGCGTCGTTCGCCGCCCGCGGGACGGAGACCGGGCGGCCGCGGATCTTCGCGCTGTCCGCGCGATCGGCGGAGGTGCTCCGGGCGCGGGCCGCCGATCTGGCGGACTGGCTCGAAGACCCCGCCCACCGGTCGATCGCGCTGGACACGGTCGCCGCGACACTGGCCCGGAGTCGTGATCACCTGCCCATCCGCGGCGCGGTCATCGCGGAGGGACGCGACCGGGCGGCTGCCGCCTTGAGGGAGATGGCCGCCGGACGCGCGAGCGCCGACGTCGTCCTCGGCGAGGCCGGGCCTGTGCCGGGGGTCGTGTTCGTGTTCTCCGGCTACGGCTCCCAGTGGCCGGGGATGGGCCGTGCCCTGCTGCGCACCGAGCCCGCGTTCCGGGCCGAGGTGGAGGCACTCGATCCGGTGTTCCTGGCCGAAGCGGGGTTCACCCTGAGCGGCGTGTTCTCCGGCGCGCGCGACCTGCCGGATCTCGCGGCGACGCAACTCGCGTTGTTCGGGATGCAGCTGGCCCTCGCCGCGCTCTGGCGCGCGCACGGCGTCGTGCCTGCCGCGGTGCTCGGGCATTCGATGGGTGAGGTCGCGGCCGCCGTCGTCGCGGGGGCGCTGGACGTCGCCGACGGCCTGCGCGTGATGGCCACCCGCGCCCGGTTGCTCGCCGAGGTCGACGCGTCCGGCGACGGCGCGATGGCGGTGGTCGAACTGTCCCCGGCCGAACTCGCCGACCTGGAAGCGGATTTCCCAGGGATCACCGTCGCGGTGTACGCCTCGCCGGTCCAGTGCACCGTCAGCGGCGCCGCCGGACAGGTCGAGGCGCTGGTCTCGCACGTCGAGAGCCTCGGCAGGCTGGCGAAGCGGTTGCCGGTCGGGGGCGCGGGCCATTCGCAAGCCGTCGACGCCGTTCTCGGCCGGTTTCGCGCCGAACTCGGCGACCTTTCTCCGCGACCGGTGGAGATTCCCTGCTACAGCAGCGTTCTCGACGATCCACAAAGGTCAGTGGTGTTCGACGTCGAGTACTGGGCGGCGAATCTGCGCCGTCCTGTCCGCTTCAGCCAGGCACTGGCGGCGGCGACCGCCGACGGCTACGGCGTGTTCGTCGAGATCTCGCCGCATCCGGTGGCACTGGCCGCGATCGAGCAGAGCACCGGCGCGCTCGCGTTTCCGACGGCGAGCCGCAAGGGCGACGAGCGAGTGGCGTTCCTGACCACGCTCGCCCGACTCCACACCCTCGGGCTGCCCGTCGTGCTGGACGACGGCGGCCCCCGGCCGCTTCCCGTCGAACTGCCGGGTCCGCGCTGGCGGCACCGGCGGTTCTGGCCACGACGCCCGGCGACCAGGACCCCTGGCGCACATCCGTTGCTGGGTGTCCACATCGAACAGCCGACCGGCGGTGGGCACCTGTGGCACGCGGACATCGGGACCGAGGCGCTGCCGTGGCTGGCCGACCACGCGGCGATGGGTGTCCCGCTGTTCCCCGCCGCCGGATTCCTGGAACTCGCGCTCGCGGCGGCGAAAACGGTCCAGCGGCCCGGTGGGCGGCTGCGCATCGGCGGTCTCGAACTGCACCGGGTGCTCCCGCTCGCCGCGCACACCGAGGTGACGACCAGCCTGAACACCGGAAGCGTGGACGTCTACGCGCGGTCCGCGGACGGCGGCTGGGTGCGGCACGCCACCGCCCGCGTCCGCGAGGGGAACACCGCGGTGGTGCCGTTCGGCGCGGTCGGCGCCGACGCCCGGCCGATCGACCTCTATCAGGTGCTGGCTGGGGCGGGGCAGAGCTACGGTCCCGCTTTCCGTGGGCTGCGCGACGTTCTGGCCGCGCCGGGCCGGGCTTCGGCGTCGATCACCCTGCCCGCCGACGATGCGGCGTACGTCCTGCACCCGGTGATCGCCGATGCCTGCCTGCACGCGCTGGCCGCCGCGGCCGGGGACACGCTGCGCGAGGCCGACGGCGTGTTCCTGCCGCTGACCTTGGGCGAGGTCGTCCTCGCCGGTGATCCGCGCCGCGGTGTCCGGGTCGACGCGGTCCTCGATTCGCTCGATCCGGCGGGCGACGGCCTGGTCGGCGGAGTCCAGCTGGTCGACGCCGACGACGTCGTCCTGGTCGAGTTCCGCGAGGTCTACTGCCGCCGGTTCCAGCGTTCGGCGCTCCCGGTGCCCATGGCGGACCTGCTGTTCGAAACGGTCTGGCGGGAGGCCGGCCTGCCGGTGGCCGCGCAGGGCCCGCGTCGCTGGGTAGTGCTGCACGATGACGCGACGTGGATGACGGAGTTGCGCGAGCGGCTCACCGAAGCCGGGGACGAACTGGTGACGGTCCGGCCAGGGGACCGGAAGGCGCTCGCGGAAGTCCTGAGATCCCGCGAGGTGGCGGGAGTCCTCGTATGGTCCGTTACTTCGGGGCCGGATCCGATGAGCGCGGCGCGGAGGGTCACCGAGTTGTCCGGTGTCCTCGCCGAACTGGTCGAGACCGCGCCGCGGTTGTGGCTCGTCAGCGTGGATGCCTGGGCCGCCGAACCCGGTGAGCGCGGTGATCCAGGCCAGGCCTGGCTGCGTGGGCTGGTCCGCGTCCTCGCTTTCGAACACCCGGAACTGCGGGCGAGCCAGGTGGACTTCGACGCGGAACCGGACCCCGTCAGGCTGGTGGCGGAGATCCGCGCGGACGCGCCGGACGACGAGATCGCCTGGCGCGAGGGCGTCCGGTACACCAGGCTGCTGGCCCGGCCGAAGCTCGGCGAACCTCGCCACGAAACCGTGGTGCGCGACGGCGCTTACGTGATCACCGGTGGTCTCGGCGGGCTCGGCCTGGTCGCGGCGGACTGGCTGGCGGCGCGCGGCGCGACCAGGCTCGTCCTCTCCGGCCGGGGTGGTGCGAGCCCCGCGGTCGAACCGCTTCTGGCGGACCTGCGCGAGCAGGGCGTCGACGTCCGCGTGGTGACCGGTGACATCGCGGAGCCGGGAACGGCCGAATCGCTGGTGGCGACCGCGACCGAAGGCGGTATGCCGTTGCGCGGAGTACTGCACGCGGCCGGTGTGCTGTCCGACGGGGCCGCCGTCACCCTCGACCACGACGCCGTCGAGGCTGTCTGGCGCGCGAAAGCGCTGGGGGCATGGCGAATGCACGAGGCGACGGCCGGACACGAACTCGACTGGTGGCTGACGTATTCGTCGGCCGCGGCGTTGTTCGGATCGCCGGGACAGACCGCTTACGCCACCGCGAACGCGTGGGTGGACGCGCTTGTCGCGTGGCGCCGCGCCGCGGGATTGCCGGCGGCGACCATCGGCTGGGGAGCCTGGGGCGAGGCCGGAGCGGCCGTCGGCAACCGCAACCCCGTGCTCGAACCGCTCGGCACGGAGGAGGCGCTGGCGGCGATGGAGGCCGTGCTGCGCCGTGACCGCGCGTCGACCGGGATCGCCAGGGTCGACGCCGGGACCGTGCTCGCCCTGTTCCCCCGGCTGGCCGGACGGCCGTTCTTCGAGATCCTGGTACCGGGGGAGGAACCGGCGGCCGGATCGTCCACTTGGGACGGACTGGACGCGCTGCGGGCGGTCCTCCCGGAAGCCGCCCGCGAGATGCTCGCCGAGTACCTCGCGGGGCTCGTCGCCGGGATGCTCGGCCTCGCCGCGGACGAGATCGACCGGCGGACGCCGCTCACCCGGCTCGGCCTGGATTCGCTCTCCGCCCTGCGCGCCAAGGGAGTCGTGGAACGCGACTTCGGCCTGACACTGCCGATCCCGCTGCTGCTACGGGGTGCGGGCCTCGCCGAAGTCGCCGACCATCTCGCCGATCAGGCGGGGTTCGGTGAGACAGGCGCTCGGCCAGCCGCGTCGGTCACGGCCGTCGGCCCGCGGGATCCGGCCGAACGCTGGATCGCCCGGCACTGGCAGGCGGAACTCGGCGGCGCGGTGCCCGGCGTCCACGAAGACTTCTTCGCCGCCGGTGGCGATGCCGAAGCGGCCGACCGGCTGCGGACCGTGTTCGCCGGGCAGTTGGGAGCCGTCCCCGAACGGCTCTTCGCCACACCGACCATCGCCGCGATGGCCGACCTGCTGCGCGACGAGATCGAAGGACGCGGAGGCTGTCCTGTCCGGCCGCTGCGCGAAGGCGGTGCGGATCCGGTGTTCCTGTTCCATCCGGCGGGCGGCCCGACGAGCGTCTACGAGGGGCTCGTCCGGCTGCTGCCCGAGGGAAGAGCCGTCTACGGGCTCGAACGGATCGACGAAGAGGACACCGTCGAAGACAAGGCCGAGTGCTATGTCGAGCTGATCCGGGAGATCCAGCCCCGGGGTCCGTACCGGCTGGGCGGATGGTCGTTCGGCGGCTGCCTCGCCTACGAGACCGCGCGGCGGCTGACCGCGGCCGGGGAGCGGATCGATCTCGTGTTCCTGATCGACAGCATCCTGCCGCTGCCCGCGCCGGGGAAGCAGGCCGACGAGATCCTGCTGGACCGGTTCGACCGGTTCGCCGAGCATATCGAGCGGACCTACGGCGTCCCGCTGGACATCCCGCGTGAAGACCTCGCCCGGCTCGGCGACGACGAACAGATCCGGCTGGTGATCGGGAGGCTGGCCGCTCAAGTGCCCGAGCTGGGGCACGGCGTGCTGCGGCACCAGTACGAGTCCTATGTGGACGCACGGGTCGCCGAACGCTACGAGCCGGAACCCTATGCCGGGCGGGTACTGTTGCTGCGCGCGCAGGAGCCGCATCCGCTGACCACCACCCTCGATCCGCGCTACCTGCGCACCGACGACGCTCTGGGCTGGGACGTCTTCTGCCCGGATCTGGAGGTCGTGCGGGTGCCGGGCGATCACCTGTCGATGATCGACCCGCCGCACGTCGAAGTGGTCGCCTCGGCACTCTCGGCCCGGCTCGGGGCCCCGAGGACGGCGAGATCATGACCGACACGACGGCGTTCCGGATCGCCGATCTCGCCGCCCGCCGGGAAGAGCTCCGGACCGCCGAGAAGCGGGCCGTCGACCGGCAGCACGCCAAGGGGAAGCTGACCGCGCGCGAACGGGTCGAGGAGCTGCTGGACCCGGGTTCCTTCGTCGAACTCGACCAGTTCGCCCGGCACCGGTGCACCGAATTCGGGATGGACGCCCACCGGCCCTACGGCGACGGAGTGGTGACCGGGCACGGCACCGTCGACGGCAGGCAGATCTGCGTGTTCTCACAGGATTTCACCGTGTTCGGCGGCAGCATGGGCGAGGTCTTCGGCGAGAAGGTCCTCAAGGTGATGGACCTGGCGATGACGCTGGGCTGTCCCGTGGTCGGGATCAACGACTCCGGCGGCGCGCGGATCCAGGAAGGTGTCGTCTCGCTCGCCTACTACGCCGAACTCGGCAGGCGCAACACACTGGCGTCCGGCGTCATCCCGCAGATCTCGCTGATCATGGGCCCGTGCGCGGGCGGGGCGGTCTACTCGCCGGCGATCACCGACTTCACCGTGATGGTCGACGAGACCGCGCAGATGTTCGTCACCGGGCCGGACGTCGTGCACGCCGTCAGCGGTGAACGGGTCACCGCCCAGCGGCTCGGCGGCGCCGCGGTGAACAGCGAGGTGTCCGGGAACGCCCACCACCGGGCCACCGACGAACACGATGCCATCGACTGGGTGCGGACCCTGCTCGGCTACCTGCCCTCCAACAACCTCGACACCGCCCCGGAATACGTCGACGAGACCGCGCCCGAACCCACCACCACCGACCTCGAACTCGACCGGCTGGTGCCCGATTCGCTGAACCGGGCGTACGACATGGCCGAGGTGATCACCCGGCTCGTCGACGACGGCGACTTCCTGGAGGTGCACAGCGGCTTCGCGCCGAACATGATCTGCGCGTTCGGCCGGATCCGGGGCCGCACGGTCGGTGTCGTGGCGAACCAGCCGCGCCATCGTGCGGGCGTGATCGACATCGACGCCTCGGAGAAGGCCGCGCGGTTCGTCCGGTTCTGCGACGCCTTCTCCGTCCCGATCCTCACCCTCGCCGACGTTCCCGGCTATCTCCCCGGCGAGGCGCAGGAACGGCACGGGATCATCCGGCGCGGCGCCAAGCTGATCTACGCCTACGCCGAGGCGACCGTGCCGAAGGTGACCGTGGTGATCCGCAAGGCCTACGGCGGCGGTTACGCGGTGATGGGGTCGAAACATCTCGGCGCCGACGTCAACCTGGCCTGGCCCACCGCGGAGATCGCGGTGATGGGAGCCGAAGGCGCGGTGCGGGTGCTGCACCGGCACGAGCTGGCCGCGCTGCCCCCGGAACAGCGGACGGCCGAACAGCGACGGCTCACCGAGGCGTACCGCGAACGGCATTCGAATCCGTACCTGGCGGCCGAACGCGGCTACGTCGATCAGGTCATCACGCCGTCGCAGACCCGCCTTCAGGTGGCGAGGGCACTGCACGCGCTGCGGACCAAACGGCAGACGCTCCCGGCCAAGAAGCACGGAAACATCCCGTTGTGAGCAAGGAGAAACGATGAAGCGATCCCGGCGGTGGGGCCTGCTGGCGCTGGCCATGGTCGCCCTGCTCGGAAGCCCGGTCCCCGCGAGCGCGGCGCCCGCGCCGGTCACCGCCGACAACGGCGCGAAGGTCGTCGAGGAGACCTGGCTGGACGCGCGCACCGTCGACCTCAAGATCAGTTCGCCCTCGCTCGGCACCACCGGCATGGTCCGCCTGCTGGTCCCGACGGGCTGGGCAGCACAACCTACGCGGACCTGGCCGACGCTGTTCCTGCTGCACGGCTGCTGCGAACCGGTCGACTACCGCTCTTGGGACCAGTTCACCGACGTCAAGGCGTTCACCGCGGACAAGGACGCCCTCGTCGTCATGCCGACCGGCGGGCCGGCCGGCATGTACACGAAATGGTGGAACTTCGGGCTGAAGAGCACTCCGGACTGGGACACCTTCCACACGCTGGAGGTGCGGCAGATCGTCGAACGCGGCTACCGGGCGGGTACGCGCCGGGCGATCGCCGGGCTGTCGATCGGTGGCTACGGCGCGCTCGCGTACTCGTACAAGCACAAGGGCATGTTCGCCGCGGCGGCGTCCTACAGTGGTGTGCCGAACACCCTCAACCAGGGAGCTCCGCTGTTCATCCAGGGGATCCTGGCCCGTGCGGGGATCTTCAACTACCTCGAACTCTGGGGCGACAGCTGGGGGATGCGGCCGCTCTGGACGGCGAACAACCCGTACGACAACGTCGACGGCCTGCGGGGTACGGCGCTGTACATCTCCTGCGGGAACGGGAAGACCGGCCCGCTCGACCCGCCGGGGCAGTCCGACATCTTCGAACCGCAGGCGCTGGCCTCCTCGGTGAGTTTCACGGATCGGTTGAAGGCCAAGGGGATTCCGGCGACCGTCGACTACTACGGCGACGGCACGCACAGCTGGCCGTACTGGCAACGGGCGCTGCGGAACTCCTGGCCGGTGCTGGCGGGCGGGCTCGGCCTGTGATGTGACCGAACGCGGAACACGCGTGATCAGACCCGTATCTCGCGTGTTTGAAGGCGTAACTCGCGTGCTCAGAGGCCGCACATCGAGTCGCGCCTCCAAACACGCGTGATACGCCTTCAAGCACGCGAGTTCCGCGCCAGCACACCCGCAGGTCGTTCACGGGGCACCGCATCGAGAGGACCAAATGCGGTGAGGTTAGCCGGCGATAAGTTCGGCGAAGCGTTCGGGGCTCACGTTCCCGCCGCTGACGATCACCCCGACCCGTCCCGAAGCGGGCACCTGGCCGCTGAGCAGCGCCGCGAGCCCGGTCGCCCCGCTCGGCTCGATGACGAGTTTCAGCCGTTCGAACGCGAAGCGCATCGCTTCCCGGACCTGGTCGTCGGTGACCAGCGCGATATCGTCGACGAGCCGCCGGTTGATCGAGAAGGTCAGTTCGCCGGGGATCTCGGCGGCCTGGCCGTCGGCGATGGTCCGCGGCACCGGGATCGACACGCGTTCCCCGGCCTCCAGCGAGCGTTTGGTGTCGTCGCCCGCGGCGGGTTCGACGCCGACGACCCGGATCCCGGGACGCACGGCCTTCGCGGCGGTCGAGCTGCCCGCGATCAGGCCACCGCCGCCGACCGGGACGACGAGTGTGTCCAGCGATTCGGTGTCCTCCAGCAGTTCCAGCGCCGCGGTGCCCTGGCCGGCGATCACGTGCGGGTGCTCGTACGGCGGGATGAGCGCGAGACCGCGGTCGGCCGCCAGTGCCTCGCCGATCGCGACGCGGTCGCCGGTGTACCGGTCGTAGGTGACGATTTCGGCGCCGTAGCCCGCGGTGGCGTCCTTTTTGGACTGCGGGGTGTCCTCCGGGATCAGGATGACCGCGCTGCTCCCGAGTTCCCGCGCGGCGAGCGCGACGGCCTGGGCGTGGTTCCCCGAGGAATAGGCTGCGATGCCCTTGGCCAGCTGTTCCGGCGACAGTCGTGAAGCGGCGTTGTACGCGCCACGGAACTTGAAAGCCCCGACGCGCTGAAGGTTTTCGCACTTGATGAACACCTCGGCGCCGACGAGGTCGTCGAGGGTCCGGGAACGCACGACCGGGGTCCGGTGCGCGACGCCCGCCAGGCGGGCGGCGGCGTCACGGATGTCGTCGATGGTCACGGGGGCGGTCATGATGCTCCTTGATCACGGATTTCGGCGAGATAGTTGTAAGCGGAGGCGCGGGAGATCCCGATGCGGGCCGCGACCTGGGGCACGGCCCGCCGTACGGCGAAGACACCGCGCGCGTGCAGGCTGCGGAACAGGTCGAGGCGTTCTTCACGGCTGAGCGCGGTCCAGGGCTTGTTCAGCCGGAGTTGATGCTCGTCGACGATCGCGTCCACCACCGCGTCGACGTCGTCGCCGAAGGTGGTGGTCGGCGTTTCGGCGGTGGTGCCGACGTCGGCGAGTTCGCCGACCAGGGTCTTGAGCTGCCCCAGCGCGGTGACGTCCAGGTTCACGCACAAGGCGCCGAACACCGAGCCACCGCTGTCGCGCAGCAACATGGTCGACGACTTCACGAGCTTCCCGGACGCCGTCCTGGTGACGTAGTTCAGCTGGTCTTCGGCGTCGTCGCCGCGGGCGAGCAGGCCCATGCCGATCTCGCTCATCGATCCGCCCACGGTGCGGTCGGTGACCGAACCGGCGATCGCGACCACCGACTTCTCCGGACGGCGGAAGTCGTGCACCACGACCTCGCAGAACGAGCCGAGCGTCGCCGCGATGCCGTCGGCGACCGGGGCGAGCGCGTCGAGGATCGCGTCCTGGTCAGACATCGCGTACTCGGGCCAAGGCTTCGACCTCGACGACGCCGCCGTAGGGCAGCGACGCGACTCCGACGCAGGTCCGGGCGGGCCGGGGCTCGGCGAAGAACTCTTCGTAGACCCGGTTGAGGCCGTCGCGGTCGGCGATGTCGGTCAGGTAGACGACGACCTTCACCACGTCGGCCCTCGTCGCGCCCACCGAACGCAGCGCGGCGTCGAGATTGGCGAAGGCCCGCGGGCATTCGGCGTCGAATCCGCCGGGCACCAGTGCGCCGGTCTCGGTCACGCCGAGCCGTCCGGACACGGAGACCAGGTCGCCGCTGCGGAAGGCCGGAGGGTACGGATGCTCGTTGGTCACGAGACTGACTGTATAAGGGCTGGACGGAAAGTCCAACAGAATAAGAAGTGACCTTCCGCTCAGACCACCTCGAAGTTCGCCATCATCGCCATGTCCTCGTGTTCGGCGTTGTGGCAATGGAAGACGTAGCGGCCGCGATAGCCGTCGAACCGCGCGATGACCTCGACCGATTCGCCGGGGGCCAGGTCCACGGTGTCCTTGACGCCCCCGTCGAACGGCCCCGGCGGACGCCCGCCGCGCGAAAGGATCCGGAAGCCCACCAGGTGCAGGTGCACCGGATGGTGGATATCGGCGACGAACCGCCAGATCTCCGTGTCGCCGAGGCGCGGGCTCGCCGACATCACGTCCGGTGAGAACGGTTCCCCGCCGATCACCCAGCCCGCGCGGCCGTGGACGGCGCCCGCACGGAACGAGAAGTCCCGTGTGGTGGTCGCCTGTTCGCGGGTGAGCGGCGGGATTTCGCCGAGTTTCGCCGGAACGCGGCTGTCGTCCGCCGCGCGGCGCGCGACGACGAACCGCATGATCCGGGCGGTCGAGCCGATGCCGAGCCGGTTCACGAGGGTGACCTCGGTGCCGATCGGATACCGGCCGAAGTCGACGACGAGGTCGTACCGTTCCGCCGGCGCGATGGGGAGATGGTCGTGTTCGCGCGGCGCGTCCAAGAGGCCTTGGTCGGCGCCGATCTGCACGAAACCGCCTCCGCCGGGCGGCGGCGGGTCCAGCGCCAGGTCGTAGCGCCGGGCGTTGGAGCCGTTGAGGACACGCAGGCGGTACTTGACGGCCGCCACCTCGTGCACCGGCCAAGGCGCGCCGTTGACCAGGATGACGTCACCGAAAACGCCTTCCACGTAAGCACTTTCGACGCCCGGCGTGGTCCGCAGCGTCCGGTCGAGTGAGGGGTAGGCGAAGGCGCCGTGCTCGTCGAAGGACCGGTCGGCGATCATCAGCGGCAGCTCACGGTCCCCGGACGGAAGCCCCAGCGAGTCTTCCTCGTCGTCGCGGATCAGGTGGAACCCGGCCAGGCCCCGGTACACGGCCGGACCGGTGAAATCCATGCGATGGTCGTGGTACCAGAGGGTCGCGGCCCGTTGCCGCAGCGGGAAGACGTAGTCGCGTTCCCCGTTCGAGATCCGGGCGCGGGTGTCGACCATGCCGTGCCCGGTGTGCGCGGTGCTCCAGCCGGACCGCGGCAGGACGAGATCGGTCGGATAGCCGTCGGAATCGGCAGGGGTGTGCCCGCCGTGCAGATGGACCACGGTCGGCACGGGAAGTTCGTTGCGGTGGCGCGCCACCACCGTCCGGTCCCGCCGCGACTCGATCGTCGGACCGGGGAAGATCCCGTCGTAGCCCCAGATCGGCGTCCGGACGCCGGGCAGGATCTCGGCCGTCGCCGCCCGCTGGGTGATCGTGTAGTGGTCGGCGTCGGCGGTCCTTTGTGGACGCAGGACCGGCGGGATCGGCAGCGGTACCCGGAAAGGCTCCGGCAACGGGAGTCCGCTGCGCAGCAACTCGCCGGTCCCCGGAGCGCCCTGGGCGAGCAGGCGGGGAGCCGCGATCCCCGCCGCGACGAGCACGCCGGCCCCGCCGGCGAGCCCGAGGAAGGTCCTGCGGGGCAGCCGCCTGCTCATCGGTCGACCCGCCAGGTCTGCGGCCGCCAGACGGCGATGGTCGTCAGCACCGTCGCGGTGACGAGGGCGACGCCGAGCGGGACGTGCAGATCGAGCGCGCCCTTCATCCCGGCGAGGTACTGCCCGGTCTCGCCCAGCGCGAGCAGCAGGCTGATCCAGAACAGCCAGCGCGGTCCGCGGACCAGCCACAGGACCAGTGCCGCCAGGATCTGCGCGTACGCCAGGTACGACACGGCGTCGGCGCCCCAGCGGTGCAGCCAGAGCATGTCGTAGTCGCCGCCGAGGTAGCCGCCGGCGAACACCGGCTGGCCGATGATCGCGACGGCGTGGGCGCTCACCAGCACCCGGTTCACCACCAGTGTCCCGTTCGCCTTCCGGCTCGGGCCGGTCAGGGTTTCACTCACGTGACCGAACGTAAAAGGCAACGCCTTATGCTGTCCAAGACAAGATTGGTTATCTGCTCATAACAGGCGAGGTATCAGCAGTGGATCTTCTGGCGCTCCGGTACTTCCAGACGGTCGCCCGGCTCGAACACGTCGGCCGCGCCGCCGAAAAGCTGCGTGTCGCACAACCCTCGCTCAGCCGGACCTTGGCCAGGCTGGAGAGCGACCTCGGCGTACCACTGTTCGACCGGCACGGCCGCCGGATCCGGCTCAACCGGTTCGGTACCGCGTTCCTCCGCCGCGTCGACCGGGCGCTGGCCGAACTCGACGACGCCCGGCAGGAACTCGACGACGCCGCCGGGCTGGAACGCGGCACCGTCGCCGTCGCGGCCGAAAGCCTGCTCGTCCTCACCGAACCGCTTCGCACGTTCGTCCCCGGCCATCCCCTGGTGGATGTGCGTCTTTCCCAGGCGCCGGCGGAGGGGATGGCGGAGAAGCTGAAAGCCGGCGACGTCGACCTGTGCGTCACGTCGCAACCGTTGACGGGCAACGACATCCGCAGCCGTGTGCTGCTCGACGAAGCGGTGATGCTCTGCGTGCCCGCCGGGCACAGGCTCGCCGAACGCGGCAGTGTCAGCCTGGCGGATCTCGAGGGCGAGCCGTTCCTCACCACTCGACCCGGCTACTGGCAACGCGCGCTCGTCGATCGTCTTTTCGCGAAGGCCGGGCTCGAACTGCACGTCGTTTGCGAGGGAGACGAGGCCGCGGTGCTCTTTCAGCTGATCGACGCGGGTCTGGGCATCGCGTTGGTGCCCTCTCTGGGGCTGCGCGCCGTCACCGGTTCGGCCGTGGTCTGGCTCGACGTCGACGATCCCGAATGCCGCCGCGTGCTCAGCGTCGCGTGGCGCGAGGACACATACCTTTCCGTTGCCGCCCAACGGTTTCGCGACCACCTGGTCGACCACTTCCCCGCACAGGCCGGGCCCCGGCCGCGGTGACCGGGGCCCGGCGCGGCGTGGTTACGGGTTGAGCGTGACGCTGTACGCGCTCATCGCCTCGCCGATGGGCTGGAAGTACGAGCTTCCGCCGCCCTTGCCCGAAGTGATGCCGAGGCCGACGCTGCCGGAGAAGAGGCAGCCGCCCGAGTCGCCGGGGTTGACCAGCGCGTTGGTCTGGATCAGCTGGTGCACCGAGCCTTCGGCGTAGTTGACCGTGACGTTCAGCCGCTGCACCGAACCCGAGGTGAGCCGCGTGGTGCTGCCGCTCTTGCTGATCCGCTGCCCGACGGTGGCCGTCCCGGCGGAGGCGATCCGCTGGGTGGAGCCGTTCCACAGGGTGACCGCGCCGGGCGCGCTGCCGGTGGTGTTGCGGATCAGGCCGTAGTCGTTGGTCGGGAAGCTGGCGCCCTGCGACGGTCCGACGTTCCACTGCGAGACCGCGCGGGTGCAGTGACCGGCGTCGAGGATGTAGTTCTGGCCGCCGCGGTTGGTGTTGAACCCGGCCGAGCACCGGGTGCCGCCGCCGGTGATGGCCTCACCGTTGTAGATCGCGGTGTGCATCTCGCCGGTGGTCCGCTCCACGCGGACACGGTCGCCGAGCGCTTCGGCGGCCTTCACGAGGGCTTCGGTGCCCTTCGCCGCGTCGGAGATGGTCAAGACCACCTGGTTGGCTTTCGGATCGAGGCCGATCGACGTGTGCGTGACCGACGGCAACGCCTGCAGGGCGTTCTGCGCCCCCGCCAGCGCGGCGCTGGAGTGCTTGACCACCCTGGCCTGCGCCCCGGTCGCGGTCACCTGCTCCGCGGCGGCCTGGTCGAGCACGTTCACCACCGGCCTGGCGGCGTCGTCGAGGTACCCGTCGGCCGCGCGGGAGCCGAGCGACGCGGTGACCTTCTGCAGCTTCTCGACGCTCGCCGTCTGCGTCCGGAGGAACTCGACGGCGGCGGCCTGGCTGATCCCGGCTTCGGCGGCGAGGGACGTCACCGCCTCGTGCTGCACCGTGGGGGAGTAGCCCGCGATGGTGGTGGCGGTGGCCGTGGACGGGGCGAGGAAGCCGATGACCGCGGCCGCGGCCACCAGTGTCGTGGCGGTACGGGCTAAGGGGTTTGTGCGCATACCGGTGACTCACTTTCGCGAGGGGACATCCAGCGCGAGGGGTGGTGCACTGGACACAGTGGGTAGCCGGGTGCGGCCAAGGCGACCCGGCGCCGGTGATCCGGTGCCGATCATGGTGATCCGCCGCACCGGTGGCGGATACCGACTTTCGTTGGACAGGAAGAAAAATAGGTACCCGCCGTTCGGTCTACCGACGGATACGCGCACAGCAAACGGTGATCACGCGAGTGCGGCGTCGAGGGCCAGCCGGGCGAAACGCTCCCCGATGAGCCGGTGCGTGGCCGCGTCCGGGTGGAGGGCGTCGGGCAGCGGCCGCTCGGCATGGTCCGCCTCGCCGTACAGTTCGAGGCCGTCGACGTAGCGCAGGTTCGGATCGGCCGCGCTCCGTTCCTTGACGATGCGGGCGAGTTCGTCGCGGATCACGGTGAGCGTCAGCTTCCCCGAGGCGGTCTCCGCGGGATCGCCGGTGGCCCTGAACCGCACTTTCCCTTCGCGCAGGGCGTCCGGGTCGAACTCGCCCGGCCCGGGTGTGTGTTCGTGGATGGGGCAGTGGATCGGCGAGACGACCAGCAAGGGCGCGGTGGGATGGCCTTCCCTGATCGTGTCGAGGAAACCGTGCACCGCCGGGCCGAACGCGCGCAGCCGCATCAGGTCGGCGTTGACGACGTTGATCCCGATCTTGACGCTGACGATGTCGGCGACCGTGTCCCGCATCGCGCGGGCGGTGAACGGGTCGAGCAGCGCGCTGCCGCTGAAGCCCAGATTGACCAGCTCCACCCCGGCGAGGGCCGCGGCCGTGGCGGGCCACGTCCCGGTCGGGGTCGTCGCGTTGGAACCGTGACTGATGGAGCTGCCGTGGTGCAACCAGGTCGGGCGGCCGCTCGACTGTGCACTGTGGACCGAAGCGTCGGTGCGCAGGCCGACCAGCAGGGTTGTTTCGTTGTGCGGCAGCCAGATTTCGACGGTCTTCTCATGGCCGGGCAGGCCGTCGAACCGCAGGGTGCGCACAGGGCCTGGCTCGTGCCTTGCGGTACCGGTGGCCAGGTCGACGCTGATCGTGTCGCCGTCGGCCACGCTCGCCCGCGCCGAGAACTCGCCGTCGACGAACAGTTCGTAGACGCCGTCGGGACGGGGCGGTGTGCCGACGAAGACCCGTTTGGTGGCCACGACGTCGAGTTCGACGAGGGACGCCGCGGTGCGGAAGACCAGCCGCACGCCGGACGGCTGCGACTCGGCCATGGTCAGCTGACCGTCGGGGATCTGCTGCCTGGCCCGCGCGGGCAGCCGGTGGGGGAGCACGCCGCGTTCGGTGGATTCGAGGTCGAGCGCGCCGCGGACGAGGTCGGCGGTGATCGGGGTCGTGAGCATTCTTCCGTTCATTTCGTTCGGGGCCAGGCGCGCAGCAGGACGTCGAGCGCGTCGAGGATTTCGGTCCAGCTCTCCTGTGAGCCGGGGGTGCTGTGGCTGAAACCGCCGGCGGCCTCCAGGCCGACGAAACCGCTGAACACACTGCCCAGCAGCCGGACCGCGTGTGTCTGATGCGGTTCGGCGAGGTCGTAGCCGTGCAGGATCGCCCGCGTCATGGCGGCGTGGCGGACGCCGGCGCTGGTGGCCGCCGTGTCCGGCGCGAGCCGGAACCTCGCGGCGGTGAACCGGCCCGGGTGTTCGAGGGCGTAGTCGCGGTGGACGTTCGCCAACGCGACCAGCGCCTCCTTGCCCGCCAGCCCCGCCACCGCGGTGGCGGCGAGATCGGCGAGTTCGGTCAAGGCCAGCAGGGCGATCTCGGTCTTCAGTTCGTGGGCGTTCCGCACGTGCGAATACAGGCTCGCCGTCTTGACGCCGCACCGTTTCGCGAGCTCGGTCGGGGTCACGTGCTCGAAACCGATCTCGTCGGCCAGCTCCGCGCCCGCCCGGATCACCCGTTCCGTCGTCAGTCCCGCTCTCGCCATGACGGTCACTCTACCATAGTCCATTTGGGATTTGCCTAATGAGATTAGGCAACCGAAACCTGGGTTCGGTAGCGCCGGGCTCGATGAAGGCTGGGCTCAGGACGAACGGAGGTGGACGTGATGAACACGGTGGACCCCGCCAAGGCCCGGCACGACCGGATCGAGCGGTGGCGGGGAGATCGCCGGCCGCTCGTGGGCGCGACCCTGGCTTCGCTGGTCACGCTGGTCCGCGGATTCCTGACCGGGATCATCAGCGGGACGACCTTGTGCGCGGTCATCGTCGGCGTCGTCATCGAGTACGTCCCGCTGATCATCACGGGCCTCGGGCTTCCCGTCGTCTACGGGATCCTGCTCTACCTCGCCGGGGCACCGCGACGCGCCCGTGAGGCGAAGATCGTCCCGGTGATCGCGCTCGCCAAAATCGAAAGCCTCCGTGCCGGGGGCACCGAGACGGGGGACATCCCGGTCGACTTCGACCTCACCGTCGCCCCCGACGGTCTGGCCACGTTCCGGCTGAAGATCACCCATGGCGTCAACCTGGTCGACATCCCGGACTACCGGCCGGGTGACGTCCTCGTGGTCCGGTACCCGCCGGACCGGCAGTGGAAGGCGGAGGTCGTGGACCGGCCGCCGCCGTCTTGGGAACTCCGTGCCGCGGAAGTCACGATCGAATCCGCTCCGGAGTCCAGCCTGGTGCGGGAACCGCCGGAGGGCTGCGGGTTCGCGGCGCTCGCCGTCCTCGGCTTCCTGCTCGGCGCGGCGCTCGTGCTGTTCCTGTTCCGGGCGGAGCTGTTCGCGCCGGAAACGCCTGCCCGGCCGGAAGAAACCCAGTCCAGCGTGACCACGTCCTCCTCGGGATCCGCGACCGTCGACGTCGACAGATCCCTGCTGGGCGAAGGGGAGTTGCGCCGGGCGATCGACTCACTGGCGCAGACCGCGGACGTCTCGCGGGTGATCACCGTGGTCGTCGAGGACCGGCGGCTGACCGTGGTCTTCGCGCCGACGGGCGCCCAGGTGCCGCGGTTCGACCTCCGAGCGCTGGAGGCCGACCGCGTCCCTGCGCTGGTGCGGCGGGCCAAGGAGACCATCGACGTCGGGGAACCGCGGACGTGGCAGGTCACGACCGTCCCGTTCGGCACCGCCATGAGCACCCGGGTGATCGTGACCGGCCCCGACGGCAGTGGCTCACTCGCGGACGGTGGCTGAAGCCGTTCCGTGCTTGCCGGGCGCTGCGCTACCGGAGTATTCGCCGAGGTCGGTGATCAGCGCGGTCAGCTCGGCGTCGTTGTCGTAGCGGCGCTGGTGCAGTTCGGCGATCTTCGCGCCCATCTCCGGATCCGGGTCGTCGGTGATGTCGAAGGACGCGAACCGGTCGACCAGCGGCAGCCCGACCCGATCGGTGTTCCGGTGCGCCGGGTGCATGAGGTACTCCCAGTACCCGTCGAGATCTTCGATCGCGAAGACGGCGCCCCATTCGTAGTCACCGCCGAAATCGCGGCCGACGACGAAGGACTTCACCGCCGGGATGACCCGGCCCTGGTTGCGGAGGCTTTCCAACGCTTCCTCGACCTGCTCCGGGGAGGCGTCGGGGCGCAGGGTGAAACGGTTGCCGTGGTAGATCATCGTGTTTCCTTTCCGTTGTCGCGATTCGAGAGGAGAGCGGCGAGGGCCGCTCCGGCGCCCAGGGCGACACCGGTCCAGGTGAACGCGCCGGCGATGCCGACGCCCTGGACGAGTGGCTGGACGACGAGCGGGGACAGGAACTGGCCAAGGAAGATCCCGGCGACCAGACCGCTGAGCACGCGTCCGCGCTGTGCGGGATGGGCGAACTCCGCCAGGCGCAGGTTGAGGTTCGGGACGACGAAGCCGACGCCGAATCCGCCGACGAGCAGTCCGGCCAAGACCTGGGCGACGGTGCCCGCCGTGCCGATCACCAGCCAGCCCGCGCCCATGAGCGCGACGCTCGCCGTGGTGATCGCCGTGGGGCTCAGGCGTTCACGCAGACGGGGGAAGGCCAGTGCACCGGCGACGCTGGTCAAGGTGCTTCCGGCGACCACGGCCCCGACGACCGCGGGACCGCTGCCGAACCCCTCAAGCAGGAAGGGCAACTGCGTCGGTGCCATGTAGAAGACCAGCGTCACCACCAACGCGAGGACGTAGACGCCGATCACGCGCGCGGGCAATCGGGTCCGCTCGCTCCCGCTGACCGCGGGATTGCTCCGGACCGGTTCGCGCAGGGACGTGATCGCGAAGATCGCCACGACCGCCGAGACCGAATAGATCCAGAACGGCGCCCGCCAGTTCACGGTGGCCAGCACTCCCGCCAGGGGGAGGAAGACGACACCGCCGAGACTCGCGAAAGCCTGCTGTAACCCGAGGAACGAGGCACGGCGCTCGCCGGAGAACCAGTCGGTGATCAGGGTGCTGACCGCGGTCATGATCCCGCCGACGGCGAAGCCGAGCCCCACCCGGGTGATCAGCAGCAGAACGAGGTCGTCGACGAAGAATCCGGCCGTCCCGGAGAGCGCGTAGAGCCCGAGGCCCGCCAAGAGCAGCGGGCGGCGTCCGGCGCGGTCGGCGACGATCCCGGACAGGGGCGCGCTGATCGCGATCGCGAGGGAGGTCACGGTCAGCGTCAGCCGCACGAGAAGATCGGAGCCGGGTGTACCGGAGAAGGCCTCCCGCATCGCGGGCAGGCTGGGCGCGATGATCGCCGCGGCCATGATGGTCAGCGGCGCCGCGGCCAGTACCGTGCCGCGGGCTCGCCGCGTCGGCGCCAACGTGTTCGTCACGCCACCAACCTCCCAGCGGGACCGCCGGGTTCGCGTCGGTGAAAATCGCCTATGTCCGCCCGTTCTCGGTAGCGTGCGGACATGACCGACGAGATCCTGCCCGCCATCGCCGGAGAGATCCTCACCGGGGAAGCCGCCCTGTCCGTGGCGGGGAAGGACTGGGGGAATCTGATCCACACCAGGCCGGGGCTGGTCGTGAGGCCGGCCTCGGTGACCGACGTGGCGGTCGTGCTCAGGTTCGCCGCCGCGCGCGGCCTGCCGGTCGCCGCCCGGGGAGCGGGGCATTCGCCGTACGGGCAGGGGCAGGTCGAGGGCGGGATCGTGCTGGACATGACTTCGCTGCCGCCGCGCAGGGTCGTCACCGGCGATCTGGTGTCGGTGGACGCGGGCGCCCGCTGGCGGGAGGTGCTGGAGACGACCTTGCCGCACGGGCTGGCACCTCCGGTACTCACCGACTATCTCGAGCTGACCGTCGCAGGCACCCTGGTGGTCGGCGGGATCGGCGGTGCCACCCACCACCACGGCACGCAAACCGACGGCGTGGTGGAACTGGAGGTCGTCACCGGCGCCGGAGAGGTGATCACCTGCTCACGCGAGCGCGGCGAGGACCTGTTCGACGCGGTCCTCGGCGGGCTGGGGCAATGCGGGGTGATCACCCGCGCGACCTTGCGGCTGACCCCGGCCCCGGCGCGCGCCCGGCGGTGGAAGCTCTACTACGACTCGCTCCCGGCGTTCTTGGCGGACCAGCGCGCTGTCGTCCGTGACGGTCGTTTCGACTACGTGGAGGGCCAGCTGATCCCCGTCGGCGACGGCTGGCGGTACATGCTGGAGGCGGTGGCCTACTACTCGCCGCCCGCCGAGCCGGACGAGGCCGCGTTGCTGGGCTCGCTCGCCTTCGTCGAGTCCGAAGACGAGGACACGGTGTACTTCGACTTCCTGAACAGGATGGCCGACGGGGAGGCGGCCCTGCGGGCGGAAGGAAGCTGGTTCCATCCGCATCCGTGGCTGAACGTGTTCCTCACGGACGACACGGTCGAGCGGTTCGTCGCCGAAACCCTCGCCGCCACCGGCGAACCCGAACTGGGTGCGACGGGACTGGTCCTGCTGTACCCAGTGCGGAACGACCGGTTGAAGACTCCGCTGTTCGCCGCGCCGCCGGGGGAGATCTCGTGGCTGTTCTCGCCGCTGCGCGTCGGCTCGCCCCGCGATCCGCTGCACAACGCGCGCCTGCTGGAGCTCAATGTGGACCTCTACCGGAAGGCGCGCGACCTGGGCGGGAAGGCCTATCCGTCGAACGCGCTGCCGATGTCCACAGAGGACTGGCGCGCGCATTTCGGCGAGGCTTGGCCGAAACTCGCCGGCGCCAAGGCCCGGTACGCGCCGGGGAACCTGCTCAACCCCGGCCAGTGCCTGCGGGTGCCTTGAGGTCCACGGCCACTGGTAGAAATGTCCGATGCGGGATTTCTTCAAGGGTTTCCGGATGTTCGGGCAAGGCCTGGGCATCCTTCTGCGGTCGCCGAGACTGCTGCTGATCGGCGCGCTGCCCGCGTTGCTGACCACGCTGTTGCTGATCGGCGGTGTCGTCGCGCTGGCGTTCTGGATCGATGATCTCTCGCTGCTGCTCACCCCGTTCGCCGACGACTGGTCGCCGGGCTGGCAGACGACGATCCGGGTGGCGGCCGGTGTCGCGGTGTTCGGGGTCGCGCTGGCCATCGCCATGATCGGGTTCACGGCGATCACCCTCGCCGTCGGCGGTCCGTTCTACGAGCACATCGCGGAGAAGGTCGAGGACGATCTCGGTGGCGTGCCCGGCGCGGTGGACGTCTCGGGGTGGCGGTTGCTGGTGATGGGCCTGAAGGACGGCATCGCTCTCGTGCTCCGCTCGCTGCTGTTCACGATCCCGCTGCTGTTCGCGGGCTTCATCCCCGTGGTGGGGCAAACGGTCGTGCCGGTCCTGCTGGCCTTGGTGACGGCGTGGTTCCTGGCGCTGGAGCTGATCGCCGTGCCGTTCTACCGGCGGGGGATGGGTTTGAAGGAGCGCCGGCCGCTGCTGCGCCGTCACCGCGCGCTCGCCCTCGGGCTGGGGCTTCCCGTGTCGCTGCTGTGCCTGATCCCGTTCGCCGCGCTGATCGTGATGCCGATGGGGTTCGTCGGCGGCGTGCTCGTCGCCCGTGAGGTCCTCGCGGCAGAGGCGGCCTGAGACTCCCCTGCCGTGTCTGTGTCAGATGACGCAGACACGGCGGCTCCCCGGCACCATCGTTGGCGTGACACTGAGGGGAGCTTCCGATGAAGAGAGCGCTGTTCCTGGCCGCCGCCATACCGATCGCGGCGCTGCTGACGACCGGTCCGGCCGTCGCCGTCGAAGGAGTCGTGTCCGGGGTGGTCAAAGCCGCGGATTCCGGAGAGCCGATCGCCGGAGCCTGCGTGACGCTGTTCGATCTCGACCTGAAGGAGACAGGCTCGGGGTGCGCGGGCACGGACGGCCGCTACGAGATCCCCGGCGTTGTTCCCGGCAAGTACAAGGCACGCGCGACCGCCGCCGGATACCCCGAGCTTTGGGCCTACAACAAGGGAAGCGCGCTCGCCGCTGAAGTACTGGACCTGCCGCACGGACTGGACTTCGGGCTGCGGCAGGGCACGGCCACCGTCCGCGGGCAGATCACCGACCAGGGGAAGCCCGCCGCGGGGGCGTCGGTGAGCCTCACCGATCAGAACCAGCGCTGGTGGTCGACGGTCCTCACCGCGGCGGACGGCACGTACTCGTTCACCGGCGTGAAAGCGGACACCTACACGATGGTGGTCACCTACGGCGATCGCACGCAATGGCTCCGCCAGAAGGCGAGCTTCCCGGAGGCGGAGACCTTCGCCGTCACCGATGACCAGGTCGCCGTCGTCGACGAGGCCATCGCACCGTACGGGAAGCTCCGGGTGATCGCGACGGACGAGAAGACCGGCGCGCCCGTCGCGGGTGCGTGCTCGCAGATCGAACAGGGGCATCCGCCGCAGCTGCGGAAATGCGCCGGCGCGGACGGCGTCATGCTCTACGAGGACATGCCGCCGTTCGGCTATTACACGCTGAGCGTCTGGGGGCCCGATGGTTCCTACCAACCGGTGAACTGGGCGCGTGTCGACCTGGCTCCCGGGGAGACCACCGAATTCCGGGCGTCGATGAAACCCGCCGCTTCGATCGTGACCACCGTGCGGGACGCGAAGACCAAGGCACCGCTGGCCCGGGTCTGCGTCGACACCTACACCCTTCCGGTCGTCGGTGTCCTCGACGCCGACTATCTGTACTACTGCAGTGACGAGAACGGGAAGCTGGTGATCGGGCCGATCGAGCCCGGCGCGTACAAGCTGCTGGTCAAGTCGCTGGACGAGCGTTACGGCATGCAGTGGGCCGGCGCGGACGGCGGCACCGGCGACATCGGGCAGGCCCGCACGGTCACCGCCGAACTCGGCAAGGTGGTCACGACGGCGGACATCAAGATGGATCCCGCCGGGACGATCACCGGCAAGGTCACCGATCGCGCCACGGCGGCCGCGGTGGGCGGCGTCTGCGTCTACCCGTACGCGGTCGATCCCCGGATCGGCTTCCGCTTCGACGTGAACTGCAGCCGGAGTGACGGCACCTACACGATCAAGGGCCTCGGACCGTACAAGTGGCCGCTGGAGTTCGCCTCGTCCCGGGGCGACTACGCGTGGCAGTGGTCGGGAGGCGCCGCGGACCGGTTCGCCGCCCGCCCGGTGCGGGTGCGGCCCGGCGCGACGGTGACCGAGAACGCCGCGCTCGTGCCGAACGGCTCGGTCACGGGGCGGATCCTCGGCGCGGACGGCAAGCCCACCTTCGGGTACGTGTACACCTACAACGCGCGCACCGGAGACATCGTCGACTGGACCACGCCGGACTCGAACGGGCAGTACACCGTCAACGGCCTCACCACGGGGAAGGTCAAGATCAGGTACTACACCGACACCGAGTGCTGGCACCGCGACGCGGCAGATTTCGCTTCCGCCACACCGATTCCGGTCACCGCCGGGCAGATCACCGGCGGCGTGGACCTCGGCCCCTGCCGCCGCTGAGCCGGGTTGGTCGTGAGGGATTCGAGTCGTTCCAACGACCCGAATCACTCACGAGGTCCAGCAGACGTTGTCACGTGACTGACCGGACGACACGCGTGATGGGACGGACGACACGACGCGCGACCGGGCGCCGCCGCGTGTCATCCATCCCAACACGTGTGTTGTCCGTTCAGTCACGCGAGACCGCCGTCCGCGCACCGGCAGTACGTACCTAAGACAGCCTTGGTCCTGATGACCGTTGCCCGCCTAGGTACATGAAGGACCCCTTCCTGTACCTAGGCGCAAGGAAGGGGTCCTTCATGTACTCGGGAGGGGCGCCGCCTAGCCGATGGGCTCGATCCAGATGTTGCGGAACCTCGGGTTCTCACCGGGATCCCCGTGGTCCTGCAGCCGGATGGCGCCCGGTGCCGCGCTCTCCGGGATGCTGTCGCCCGTGCCGCCGTCGATCGCCACGTCGTTGTGGACCACGACACCGTTCCAGACCACGGTCACACGGGCGTTGTCGGTCTTGTTCCCGGCACCGTCGAACCGTGCGGCGCGGAAGGTGACGTCGTAGGTCTGCCAGGTTCCGGGAGCCGTCGCCATGTTCCGGTCAGGTGCCTTCTTCGAGTAGATCGCGCCCGCTTCGTTGTTGGCGAGCGTGGTGTCCCCGAAGGACTCGAGCACCTGTAGTTCGTAGCGTTCCTGGAGGTAGACGCCGCTGTTGCCCCTGGCCTGTCCGGTGACCTCTGGCGGATAGTTCGGCTCGTTCCACTCCACGTGCAGCCGGAAATCGCCGAACTGCTGTTTCGTGCGGATGTCCCCGCCGTACGACTCCATCGCGCCGCCCGTGACCGGCCAGGTCGCGGCGCCGCCCGCGCGTTTCTCCCACGCGTTCAGATCGGTGCCCTTGAACAGCTGGATACGCTGCGACTCGGTCAGGGTGAGACTGTCGAGGTTGACGTTGCCCGCGTCGCCCGTGTCGTAGCGATACGAGATGGTGTTCGACCCGGCCTTCAGGTTCAGCGTCTCGGGTTGCGTGTTCCAGGTGTCCCAGTTGCCGGTACTGGCGAGCCGGATCTGTTTCACCTTCGTCCCGTTGACGTAGACGGTCACCGATTTGGTCCCTGGCGCCGGATCCGGGCCGTTCGAGTAGCGCAGCGCCGCGTTGTAGGCGCCGGACTTCGGCGCGTTCACGGTGAACGTCGTGGCGGCGCCCTGGTTCCAGTAGCCGTCGACGAATCCGGTGCCCGTGTAGCCGGCGTGGTTCGTGTTCGTCCCGGCGCCACCGCTCAGCGCGGCCCGCTCGGCCTCGTAGGTCGTGCTCGCCGCCGGGCCGCCGACCAGTGAATTGAGCGTGTACCAGGCCTCGGTGCTCCACAGCGCCGCACCGGACTCCGCCGCGAACGGACGCGGCGACCGCACGTGGACCACGTGCCCGGCCTTCAGTCCCGCCATCTGCAGCGTGACCTTCTTGCGGTCGGGCGAGAGGCTCGCGGACGTGACGGACAGGGTCTGCTCGTCGACCTTCGGCCCGCCGTACGCGGGAGTGGGCTGGTAGCGCCACTGCTGAGCCTGGTACTTCGCCGCGAGGTTCTGCGCGGTCTCGGCCGACAGCGGCTGGGTGTACTCCAGTTCGAATCCGCCCGCGACGGCCCGCATGGCGCGGATATCGAAAGCGTTCGTACCGTTGGGCGTCACCTTCTGGAGGCCGTAGGCGAGTTTGCCGGGCTGTCCCCAGTTGCCGCCGCCGTCGATCCCGCCGGTGTAGATCGCGCCGTCGGGGCCGAGGCTGATCCGGCTCACGCCCGATTCGAGTCCTTGCGTGAGGCGGAAAACGGCGCCCTGGTACTCGCCGTTGACCTTCTCCAGGAAGGCCCGCTGAAGCCCGCCGTAGGTCACGTCGCCGTACACCATCTGCCCGGCGAACGGACCCTGCGACAGCATGACCATATTGCTCGGTGAGTTCGCGATCTCGTTGTGCGGCAACCACAAAACGGGTGCGGTGACGGGCTTCGAGTCGAACGGGCCCGGGGGATTGGTGTAGTGGTTGAAGAACCGGTCCTGCTTGACCCGGACGAGCTTGTTCGCCGGCAGCCAGCCGCCCTGATTGTCCGTGACGAAGACGTCGCCTTCCGGTCCCCAGCCGATGCCGTGCGGCGTACGCAGCCCGCCGGCGATGTAGGAAACCTTGCCGGTGGCCTTTTCGACCTTGATCGTCGTGCCGCGGTTCGGCGCGGGCTGCGGGTCGGTGGTGGCGCCGCCGTAGTTGATGGACACGGAAAGGTTGGCGTAGAAGAAGCCGTCCTTGTACAGCAGGCCGAACGCGAACTCGTGGAAGTTGCCGCCGAACGGCCACGTGGCCACGGTGCGGTAGTCGTCGGTCACGCCGTCGCCGGTGGTGTCGTTCAGTTCGACGAGCCGCGTCTTCTCCGACACGTACAGCTTGCCGTCGACGTACTTGACGCCCATGGGTTCCTTCAGCCCGCTGGCGACGCGCTGGGTGCGGACCTTGCTCGGGTCGGTGTTCCCGCTGACGTTGCTCAGCAGGTGGACCTCACCGAGGGTCTTGTCGGACCCGCCCCACGTGGCGATCGCGAGCCGTCCGTCCGGCAGCCAGTCCATGCCGGTGACCTGAGGCTGGAAACCGTCGGGACGCAGGTTCGTCAGCGTGAAACCGGGGTGGACGCCGTTCAGCGGCAGGCCGTCACCGGGCGAATCCGCGGCGCCCTCGCATTCCTTGCGCCCCGGCGAGGTCACCCGGACGACGTCGGCGTCGGTGCTGAGCATCGAATTCGGCACGAGCGCGAAATCCGCCGCGCCGGGTGGCCGCCATTCGAGGGTGACCTGCTGGTCGTGGAGATTGTCGAAATGGTCGATCCGCAGCGCGTGATACCCGGTGCTCAACTGGACCGAACCGGTCGCCGGGGTCGCCCCGTGCAGGCCGTCGTGGTTGATCACCGTCTGGCCGTCGATCCGGAGCCGGGAGCCGTCGTCGCTGGTGAGGCGGAATTCGTACTGCCCGGCCGACGCGATGTTGATGTTGCCGATGACCTCGGAGACGAACTGCTCGTTGAGCCCGAAGTCGGCGGTGGAGGTCCAGTTGATCGTCGGCATCAGCTTGTCGACGTTGGGGGTCTGGCCGGATTTGATCGCGCAGAGCTTGGTGAGCTCGCGTTGCAGGTCGTACGTGCGGAGCGTGACACCGGGTTGCTGGGGTGGGATGGCCGCTTCTGCCGGGGCTGTCACCAGCCCGGACACTGCCGTGACCAGCGCCAGCGAGGCGACGATGGTCCGGTTGAAGCGCTTGCGGACGGACGGAAGCATCGTTGCTCCTCGGGTCGGCGGCGGAGCACCTCTGTGACGACGCTGAACCTAAGAGGACTTTCGGTTGAAGTCAACGAAAGTATGTACAGAACGGACGAAAGTTAGTCCGAACGGTCTCTCGGATAGAGTTGCGGCCGGACGTCGGGAGGGCGATTGACGAGGGGATCGAGCGAGTCCAGGCTGCGGTCGGCCGTTCTCACCCAGGCCTGGGAACGCATCGACGGTGTCGAGGTCCTGTCGTCGCCCGACGGCGGTCCGCTGACCCGGACGATCAAGAAGATCATCGACCCGCTGGTCGTCCGCACTGCGGCGCGTCCCCGGCTTGGCCGTCCCGTACTGGACCAGGTCACGGCGGCCGAATTGACGGAAGTGCTGCTGGCCGACGCCGACAGGCTGCGCGCGACCGCATCGTGGTTCACCCACCTCAAACGGCAGCGCCGTGCCCTGCGCATCACGGCGGGCAACGTCCAGGACGTGTGTTTCCCGCTCGCCTATGAATTGGCGACGGGTTTCGGCTCGCCCGGTCCGGACGCGGCGGAGACGGCCGCGGCGGCGTTGCGGGATCTGCACGGTGAGCGCGGCGCGGTGGGCGTCGATCAGCTCACCTCCTACCTCTCGGATCCGCGGCACTCGGCCGAGCTGACCGCGGAACTGCAGGGCCGCTGGGACGCCGAAACCGCCGTACCGCAGGACATCACCGCGCTCCGGGCGTTCGTCGACGGCCTTTCCGACTCGGCGTGGCGAGCGCTCGCCGATTCGGTCGACGGGCACGCACTCGGGCTCATGCTGCGACAGCCGGGCGGGTCCCGAGGATTGAGCGAAGTCGTCCAGGAAATTTCCGGGCTGCACGCACCGGATCTCGGTCTGCAGCGCGGCGATCGCACCGCCGTCCCGCCGCTGAACCGGAGCGACGAAATCGGTCCCGAACTCCTGGAACGCAGTGTCGAGCGAAGGGTGCGCGCGACCCTGCGCCGCCTTCCTCAGGGCGAGCGGGTCTCCGTGGAAGACCTTGTCGACGACGAACTCACCCGGGTCGCCGCCGGATTCGGGCTCGGCCTGCCCGCGCTGGCCGCGTGTTTCGCGCTCGGCGTCGTCCTCGCGCCCGCGCTCCGGCCACTCGACGGCGCGGCGCCCGCCGGTGTTCCCGAATTCGCGCGGCAGCTGAACGCGCAGGTCGCCAGGGAGGGTTACGTCCTGCACGCCCGCCGCGCCCTGGCCGGGGCCACGCCGCTCACGCCGCGGCCCGACGCCGAACTCCTGCGCGATCTTCGCGAGTTCGCCAAGCACTTCCTTGGCAGGCTGTGGGTCCGGCTGCACGGTTTCGACGTCCGCGGCGACCTGCCCGCCGACGCCGCCGACGTCCGCGACCTGGTCACCGGGGTGATCCGGTCGACCTCCCTGGACCTGCGGACGAAGGTGCGGCGCGTGCTCATGGCCCGCCTGCCGGAGCTGGAGGCCGTGTCGTGACGCATCCGGTGCACACTCCCGTGATCGCGGCCGACGGTGCGCTCATCCGCTTCGCCCTGGCCGATCTGCTCACCGGCCGGACGACGACGATGCGCGTCGAATTCACCGACGCCGGGGCCGCCGAACCCTGGCTGACCCGGCTCGCGGGCGCGGAGGCGACTCTCGCCGCGCTCGGCCAGGGCCACGCGGAGCTTCCTGCCCGGCCGGAACTCGGCAGGCTCGCTTTGCTGCTGTGGCTGCGTCGCTGGTGGCCCGCCGGACCTTCACTCGGGATTCTTTCGTTGGATCCGGCGTTGCTGGACCTCGAAACGGCGGTCGCGACGGCCGACGTCGAGGACCTGGCCGAAGGGCTCCTCGACGGTTTCGAAGCCTCCCCGGCCGAGCTGTTCGACGCGGCGATCGCGGACGGCGCTCTCCTGGCCGCCGCGGTCCCGGTCGCCGACGAAGCCCGGGAATTCTGCACTCGCCTCGCGGCTTGGTTCGACGGCCAGGACGACGTCGTGCGCGCCGAAGCAGCGGCCGAAGTGTCGGCACGGCTGGAAACGGCGACACCCGGCCAACGCGAGTACGCGCTGGCCGCGGGCCTCGATCCGCTCGCGCCAGGCGAAGGGGTACTGGCGAGCGGGCGGGCGAGCGTCGACTGGGCGCGGGTGCCACCGGGGATCCTGGACGCCGGCGAGGACACGGTGACCTGGCGGATCGTCGCCGCCGCGGCTGCTACAAGGCTCGAAGTCGTCGTCGCGGGCGCGTTCGCCGACGCGGCCATCTCCGCGTTCGCGAGTCATGCGGGCGAGCCGTTCGCGGAGGTGCCGCTGGAGCTGGGCGCCGGGCGGTTCTCCGGTACGGCGGAGCTGGACGAGACCGCGACCCGGCTTGCGATCCTCCACAGTGGACAGATCACTGTCGACGTCGGCGTTGCGGGAGAAGGCGTCGCCGGGACCACTGCGGAAGACCGGGCGGAGGTGGTCGCGCTCGTGCGGGCCCGCCCTCCGGAGACCGGGACGCTCGCCGAACGGGCGGCGGCCGCTTCCGCCGATGAGGAGTTCTGACGTGCTCGTCGGCATGCCACCGCCCCGGAACGGACCGGACCGGCCGCTTCCGCCAGAACTGGGCCCTGCCACCTCGCATGGCTACAACTGTCGTTGTGTAGCACGGCATTTCGGCCTCGATCCGGCTCCGTACGGCGAACTGCCCGCGTGTTCCCTGTCCGAACGCCAGTACCGGAAGCTGCTCATCGAAGCGGTCGAACTCCAGGACAAGGCCAAACGGCTCGCCGTCACGCGGGACGTCGCCGGCGCGCACCGGACGTACGGCAAGATGCGGGAGATCGCGCAGCGGCTCGACCGGACGGATCTGGACCTCGCCGCGGTCAGTGATCTGGCCACCGTCTGCTATTCCGCGGGCGACCTGCGCAACGCGAGACAATGCGCCGAAGCCGTGCTCCAGGCCTTCAAGGTCAGTACCACCGCCATCGTCCACTATGGACAGTACGTCGAACTCCGGATGATCGAGGGCTCCCGAGAGGTCGCCGAGCGCGTGCTCATCTCCTTGTGCACGGAGGAAGGCGACGTCGTCAAGGCGCGGGAGCTGATCGCCGGGCAACGCCGCCGGGCGGCACTGCGCAAGGAAGAGGGACCGGAGCAGTACCCGCCCGAGTTGCTCGACGTGTACGGCGCCGACGAGCTGGAACTGCGGATCTTCGACGTGCGCGTCCAGATCGCCGCCGGGGACATGGCGGGCGCGCGGTCAGCGATCGAGGAGATCCTGACGGCGTTGGACGCCATCGCGGAGATCGACGAGATCCGCGGGCAAGTGGAGGCACTGCGGGCGATGGCGCGAGCCGAGCGTGCCCGCGTCCGCCAGGCGGGTGGCGAAGACGCCGACGCGCGCACGGATCTGCTGCGGCTGAGCGCTCAGCACGAAGGCCGTCCCTTGGCCGCCAGGGCGAGTATCGAGCTGGCGGCCGACCGGGCCTTCGGCGGAGACCTTCCCGGAGCGGTCGCCGTGATCGTCGCCGCCCGCGACGAACTCGCGGCCGCGGGCCTGAACGGCGACGTCGCGGAGGCGAGCCACGCGCTCGGCACACTGTTGCTGTTCGCGGGTGATGTCGCACAGGCCAGGGACCAGTTCGAGCACGCCGGAAAGATCTGGACGGCCAACGCCGACGTTCCGGGTCTGCGGCGCCTCGACGTGGCGCTGGCCCGCTGCGCGATGGCCGAGGGCGACTGGGCGACGGCGAGGGACCACGTGACCCGCGCCCGGGAGTCGGCGCGGACGTCGGGGGACTGGTCGGACCGCCTGCACACGGATTTCGTGGCGGCCACGATCGGTTTCGCCCACGGCGAAGAGCTCCCGGCTGTGCTGGATCTCCTGCTCCCGCTTGCCCTCGCGGCGGCGGAGTACCGGTTCGAGTTCACCTCGCCGCAGGCGCGCATTGCCTGGGCTCGCGACGTCGCCGGTCCGGCGACGGAACTGCTGATGGCGCTGCTGGCCCAGCTCCAGGAGCCGCGGCTGGCGGCGGAACTGATCGAGCGCACCTGCGCAGTCGGGGCGTACACGGGCGTGGAGGGGCGCTCGCTGGACCTCACCGGCGCGCTGCCCGCCCTCGAAGCGGGCCCGGTGGCCGAAGGACTTCCCTTGGCGGCACTGGGTTCCGTGACGTCGTCGCTTCCGCTGCGGCTCGCCCCGCCGCCCGCGCTGCGCTGGTCGCCCTCGTCGCCCATGGAGCTGGACCCGTGGCTCCGCCTCGCCGCCGAGCGGTATCAGTTGTCTCGTCCGGTCGCCGAAACCGTCGAGACCTGGCCGTCAGCGAAGCCCGGACGCGAGACGTTCCTCCTGCGCTACGCCGATGCCGGCCACACCTTCCTCACCTGGCGGACCACCGAGGACCTCGACACCGTCCACACCCATCCGATCGAGTTCGCCCTGGTCGGGACCGCTCGCCAGCTCTTGGACGCCGCGTCGCCCACACCGCGCGAAGGCGAGAGCGTGGCCGACGCCGTCCGTCGCTCACTGAGCGAAGACGCTTTCGGTAGCTTCGCCGGTGAACAGCGCCTGGCTCGCGTTCTCGCCCTCAACCTCCTGCCCGCGGACCTGGTCGAGAGGCTGCGGCGCGCCGAAACCCGCCCGCTCCTGCGGATCCAGCCGTCCCCGAGCCTCGCCGGTGTCCCATGGGGGCTGCTCGCCCTGCCCGACAGGCGGGCCGATCACGTACTCGAGATCGACGAGATCGGCCTCTGTTTCGACAGCGACGAGCGCGTTCTCGACGTCGCCGACGTCTCGCTGCTCGCCCCGGCCGCGATCCCGCGCCGTCCGCCCGCCGCCGATGGCCCGCCGGTCTATCTGCTCGATCCGCGTATCCCCGGGCAGAGTGCGTTCGGTGAGCTGGGTTCCGTGCTCGGCAAGCAGGATCCGGCGTCGCCGCTGATCCGCCACCTCGACGAGCGGCTCGCCGAGGGGCCGGTCCTTCCCGCCGCCGCCCGCGGGCTCGATCTGGTCCGCCGCACCGACACCGACCGCCGTCTGCTCGCCGAACTGCTGGCGGGACCCTGTTCCCGGTTGGTGTACGTCGGGCACGTCAGCCGCGTCCGCGACGAATACGGCGCGCAAACCGCGCTCCATCTGTCCTGTTCCGCCGAACTTCCCGGCACGGCCGCGCCGATCGGCGCGCACCGACCGTTCACCGCCGCCGATCTCGCGTTGTCCGAAATGGACACCATGCCCGCGCGGGTCGCGCTGATCGGCTGCGCCAGCGCGAGCGATTTCGGCCTGGCCGAACCGTTCGGCGTGCTGCTCGCCGCCGTCGCGGCCGGCGCGGGACTGGTCGCCGCCACGGTCTGGGCGCTCCCGACTTCGGCCGCGGTGCCCGGTTCGGACCCGATGTCCGAACTCGTCATCGCCGTCGACACCGCGCTCGCGGGGGAGGATCCGGTCACCGAGCTGTGCGCCTGGCAGCGGTCCCGGCTCGTTCGCTGGCGCGAGAAGCCCGAGCCGGCGGCATCGCCGGTCTTCTGGGCGCCGCTGACCTGCCTCGACGCGACCGACGACGGGAAAACCTGGGTTCGGTAGCGGGACGGTCCGCCGAAGCTGTGTCCAGCACGAACGACACGGCGAAAGGCGGCACCCGATGTTCAAGAAAATCCGCGACAAGATCAACGACGCGACACAGCAGGGCATGGCGCGGGGCGAGCAGGACTTCCACCGCCACGCGGAGCAGTTCCGGCAGGCCGCCGCCGCGCAGGGCCACGACATCACCCCGCGGCTGCCGACTCCGCAGCTGGCCGCGCAGGCCTTCCGGAGCCTCAACGCCGACCCGGACATGGCCGCGTTCATGGCGCTGCCGATGGACGAGCAACTACGTCAGCAGCAGGAACTCCAGGCCTACGGCACCGAACTCAGGCGGCTCTACGACACTTGCGAGCCCGCCACCCTGGTGGTCCGCGAGCTGGAGCCGACCGGCCGGAAGATCGCCGGGCAGGCGCAGTACACCGCGACCCTCGAGGTCACCCGTACCGACGGCACGACCTACCGGACGGTGACGCAGCTGATCGCGCCGCTGGCGACGATCCAGCAGTACGCGCCGGGCACCCGCCACGAAGCCCGCGTCGACCCCGCCGACCCGGCGAAGGTCGCCGTGTTCGGGCCGATCGCGTAGGCGGAGCGATGTTCGGGACCTTCGAGTTCGGCCTGCCGGGAGATCCCCGGCAGGCCCGCCGTCCCGGCCTGCGGCTCTGGCTGCTCGGCGTGCCGACGACGCTCGCCTGGGCGGCGGCGGGCTGGTCGGGCGCCCTCGGGCTGCTGGACGGCTTCCGGTTGATGTCGCTGAACCGCGTCGACGCGTGGGGGGCCGACGCGGGCCCGGCGGTTTCGCTCGTCCTGTTCTTCAGCGTCTCGATCACGGTGGCCTCGTCGCTCGGGTTCGCGATGCTGTGGGGCGGCGGGATATCACTGCGCGGGATGGGCGTCGGCTTCCGGGCGAGCAGCCTCGCCGCGTCCCTCGGCATCGCGCTGGGCAGCGGCGTCGCGATCCCGTCCTGGACGCCGCCCGAGTCGGTGGGGAAGCGGCTGCCGTCCGAACCGTGGACCGAGGTGGACTGGATCGTCTATTACGAGCCGTACCTCGTTCCGGCGGTGGCCGGGGTGACCGCGCTGGTCATGATCATGGTGCTGGGACGGGCTTTCGTCACCAGGGCCGAGGCCGACGACCGTGCGCAGGCACTCGCTCAGACCGGCAGGCAGGTGGTCGGGCAGATCCTCGGCGTCGAGTTCACGAACGTCTGGGTGATGGGGAACCCGAGGTTCACCGTGCAGGTCCGGTTCCCCACGGACGGCGGCGAACGGACCGTCGTCACGACGATGATCACCTCGCCGATGCAGGCCCCTGCCCGAGGTTCGACGGTGAAGGTCACCTACGACCCGCTGAACCCCGACTCGGTCCAGGTGGACCCGGATCCGGCCGATCGGGCCGACGGCGGAAACTTCGGTGCGTTCCTGCCACCGTTGTTCTGATCGCCCTCTACACTCCCGCGGATGGATGAACAGACGGCAGAGGTGTCCACCGCGCCAGCGGTGCGCAAGGCGATGATCCGGCTGGTCCCGTTACTCGGGCTGCTCTATCTGCTCAACTATCTCGACCGGGTCAACGTCGGGTTCGCGGCGCTCACCATGAACGCCGACCTCGGCATCAGCTCGGCCGCCTACGGGCTCGGCGCGGGACTGTTCTTCGTCGGGTACTTCTTCTTCGAAGTGCCCAGCAACGTGATCCTGCACAAGGTCGGCGCCCGGATCTGGATCGCGCGGATCATGGTCACCTGGGGCATCGTCGCCTCGGCCACCGCGTTCATCCAGGGCGAGATCAGCTTCTACATCGTCCGGGTGCTGCTCGGGATCGCCGAGGCCGGGTTCTTCCCCGGCATCATCCTGTACCTGACCTACTGGTTCCCGCGTAAGCAGCGAGCCAAGATCGTCGCGCTGTTCTTCCTCGCGGTACCGCTGTCCTCGGTCATCGGCAGCCCGGTCTCCTCCCTGCTCATCAAGCACGGTGACGGCGTCCTTGGCTTCGACGCCGGCTGGCGGTTCATGTTCTTCGCCGAAGGGGTGCCGTCGATCCTGCTCGGGGTGGCGGTGTTCTTCCTGCTGCCGAGCAAGCCGAAGGACGCGAAGTGGCTGACCCCCGGCGAACGCACGGCGTTGCAGTCGGCCATCGACGCGGAAGACATCCGTGAGGTCGGCAAGGAGGTGAGCACCCGATCGGCGCTGACCGATCCGCGGGTGCTCGCGCTGAGCGCCGTCTACTTCGGCATCATCTTCGGCCTCTACGTGCTCGCGTTCTTCCTGCCACAGGTGATCAAGGGCTTCCAGGAACAGTTCCAGACCAACTACAGCATCGTGGAGATCGGGCTGATCACGGCGATCCCGTACGCCGTGGCCGCCGTCGCCATGGTGCTGTGGGCACGGCATTCCGACCGCACCGGCGAACGGGCGGGGCATGTCGCCATCGCCGCGTTCGTCGGCGCGGTCGCGATCGCCGGCGCGCTGTATCTCGGCTCGCCGCTGTGGGTGATGATCGCGGTGACCCTCTGCGCGGTCGGCGTGTTCACCGCGATCCCGGTGTTCTGGCAGTTGCCGAACGCCTTCCTGTCCGGCGTCGGCGCCGCCGCCGGGATCGGCCTGATCAACTCCTTCGGTAACTTGTCAGGCTTCGTCGGCCCCTATCTCACCGGCTGGTTGCAGGGGTTGACCGGGAGCTTCCGTGCCGGGATGTGGGCCGTGGCCTTCTTCATGGCGATGGCGGGCGTCATCGCCATGACCTTCCGCGGCAAGGACAAACGCGCGATCAAGTGAGGTGGTCGAAGTCGCCGTTCACCCACCGGATATGGGTTTCGGCGCTTCGGCGCACCACGGCCTTGGCGTCACGGTCGATGGTGTCACCGCCGAGGGTGTAGAGGCGGTCGTAGGAGAACTCGTCGAGCCGGTCGACGACACGGCGGACCACGGCGCCCGACAACGGGATGTGCTTGGGGAAGTTGCGCTGGAACGACACCCAGTTCGGCGCGAGCCCGCCCGAGATCGTGTCCCCGGCCAGGATGCTGCCGTCCGGCGTCCTGGCCACGGCGCTGCCGCGCATGTGGCCGCCGAGCCGTACGAGTTCGAGGCCAGGCAACGGTTCCACCTGTTCGTCCCAGAACTCGAACGCCGGATCGGGGGCGGGCAGCCATTCGCGGTTGCGTTCGTTGACCAGCACCGGAACCCCGCCCAGGGCGCGGCTCCAGCCGAGCTGGGCGCCGAACATATGCGGGTGGCTGGTGGCGATCACGGCGACGTCGCCGAGCCCGCGCATGACGTCGAGCACCTCGGTGTCCAACCAGGACGGCGGATCCCAGAGCAGGGTGCCCGCCGGGGTCACCGCGATGAACGACCAGTGCCCGATCGCGAAGTTCGGTTCTCGTTTGATGCTGTGCAGGCCGCGCCCGTGATCGCGGTGCAAGGTCTTGTGCGGCACGGAGATCAGTTCCTCGTGCGTCCACCAGCGTCCGGTGTGCGCGCCGAGGTCACCGGCTTCCTCGATGCCGACCTCGCCGCGGTCGAGAACGCACCGGGGAGGTTCGGGAGTGGCGGGATGTTCGATACCGCACCTGTCGCAGATCCACATGATCGACAGCTTGCGACCTCCAGTGCGCTGGAGGTCAAGACGCGTCTTTCCCCCGGCTCGGCGAGCCGGGGGAAAGACGGGGTTCAGCTGATGGTCGTCTTGCCGAGGACGGCGTCCTGGTCGGGCGGGTCGAGCGCGAGCTGCACGTCGAACTCGCCTAGCGAGCTGTCGGTGACGATATGCGAGGTCGCCGCGGCGTCCACGCTGCTGGTCGCCTCACCGGCGGGGGTGCCCGCGGGAATGGTGAAGTCGACCTTGCCCTGTGCGGTGAACTTCAGCGGCCCTTCGGCCGGTACCTCGGTGTCCGGGATCGGCAGCTCGATCGGGATCGAGATCTTCTGCTCGCCGAGCGCGATGTTCACCTTCGAGCTGATCGTGCCGGAGAGCTTCTTGGCACCGACGAGCCGGAGCCCGTCGCCCGCGGCCTGACCGGCGTCGACGTCGAGGGTGAACGGCACCGAAACCGGCTCCCCGGCTTTCGCGGCCGCCGGGATTTCCGCCTTCACGACCACCGCGACCTTCTGGTCGCCGATGATGGGGAAGCCGCCCTTGTACGTGAGATTCTTTTCGACGGCGGCAGCGGTTCCCGCCGCGGCGAGCATGACCGTCCCGGCGACCGCGGCCGCGATCCCGGCCGCGCAGAACCGCCGAACACCCTTCCGTACGAGGGTTTTCGTCATGTCGGGTCCTTTCGTCGTTGAATGGGCTCGAAACCGAATGTAGGTGGAAAGTCACCAACGAGGAAAGGAAAAGATCTCTCGCGTTTTCTTTACGCTTCGATCTTGTCACGCGTAGGTGGAATGGCGAGTTCGGGAATTGTCATGCGGAGGAGTAAAGGGGAAATGGCGTCCGCATTCTTGTCACCTCGGTGACAGGTGCGACGGCCCGGGGGTGCGCGGGCTAGGCCGTGTCCTGCAAGTCGTGTTCGCGGTCTCCTCGCCCAGGTGCTCCCTGACGGCACGGGCGGACCGGTGCGAGGCTGACCCGCCCGCACCGTCAGGAACCACCTGGATCACGAAGCCCATCGAACAGACTCGCAGGACACGGCCTAGTGTCTTGATCGTGACCGAACGACCCGAGCCGTGGCACCGCCGGACCCGCAGGTTCCTGCGCGCGACGGATCAGCGCGGCGAGCTGGTGCGCGGGGCCCGGTTCCTCCGCGGCCTGGTCCCGGGTGACCCGCTGGCGCGGTCGACAGGCCGCTCGTCCGACCGGCTCGCCCGGCTGTTCGCCGAGGCGGGCGCGGACCGGCCCAGCGCCACCCGCGAGCTGGGGCTGGCCGCCGTGCAGGCCTGGCAGGCCGTCCGCCGGTCCGGCGGGCACCCGGTGTCCGCGGACGGGATCACGGTGCTGTTCACCGACCTGGTCGGCTTCTCGACGTGGGCACTGCAGGCGGGGGACGAACGCGTGCTCGAGCTGCTGCGTTCGGTCGGCGAGGTGACCGAATCGGTCGTCACCGGGCATCGCGGCACCATCGTGAAGGGACTCGGCGACGGCGTGATGGCCGTGTTCGCCGACCCTGGCGAGGCGGTGAACGCCGCTTACGAGACGTGCTCCGCCGTGAGCGTGATCAAGGCCGAGGGCTATCTCCCGCACCTGCGCGCGGGGCTTCACCGAGGGAATCCGCGGCGGGTCGGGGACGACTACCTCGGCGTCGACGTGAACATCGCCGCCCGCGTCATGGCCGCCGCCGACGGCGACGAGGTGCTGGCCAGCGGCAGTGTCGTCGACGAGCTGGACCCCGGCGCGGTCATCGTGCGACCGCGCCGGAGTTTCCGCGCGAAGGGGACCCCGAAGGACCTCCGTGTCTACCGGGTCGTGCCTCGCTACTCGAACTCCTAGCCGGGCATCTCCGACGGCTGCGAGTCCAGCCCGGCCCTGGGCTTCGTCCATCCGCCACGCGTGAAGTCGGGTACCGCGACCGGTTTCCCGCCGCGGGCCAGGGAAACCACGCTCAACGGCACGGGGGAGCACCAGGCCGCCGAGTCGTAGACGTCGATGTCCGGCACCAGCCCGGCCCGCATCTGCTGCACGATCCGCCACTGCAGCACGTAGTCCATGCCGCCGTGCCCGCCGAGGTTCGGGTCGTCCTTGAGTTTCTTCCACAGCCAGTGGTCGTGGCGGTCGCGGTACGGCCCGAAGTCCTTCCACGCGTGGCCGCTGTGGTCGGGCTCGACGTAGATCCGGGCCGGGTAGTCCTCCACGATGCCGCGGCTGCCGGCGAGGCTGTTGATGCGGCTGTACGGACGCGGTGAGCTGACGTCGTGCTCGGCGCGGATGATCCGGCCCTGTTCGGTTTCGATCAGGCAGGTCACCAGGTCGCCGTTGATGTAGGTCTCTTTCCACGACGGGTGACCCGGCGGCATGTGGCGTTTCCGGTAGTCGGCGAGCCCCTTCGGCTCGGTCGCCGTGGCGCGCAGTGTGGCGAACCGGTCGCCGCGGTTGACGTCCATGCAGGCGGCGATCGGCGCGAGACCGTGCATCGGGTAGAAACTAGCGGTGCTGCGGGTGTGCCACTTCCGGCGCCACGCGTCGGTGTAATACGTGTCGGAGAACAGCAGCGCGCGCAGATCGTGCAGGTAGCCGCCGTGCCCGTTGGTGACCTCGCCGAAGACGCCTTCGTGCGCCATCTTGAGGATGGCCAGCTCGTTGCGGCCGTAACTGCAGTTCTCGGCAAGGAAGAGGTGCTTGCGGGTCTGCTCGCTGGTGTTGACGAGGTCCCACAACTGGTCGAGCTCGGTCGCGATGGGGAGTTCGACGCCGACGTGCTTGCCGGACAGCAGCGCGGCCTTGCCCTGCGGGTAATGGAACTCCCACGGGGTGGCGATGTAGACGAGGTCGATGTCGTCGCGGGAGAGCATCTTCTGGTAGGCGTCGGCGGACCCGCCGTACTCGGCCGGGCGCGGACGCCCGGCGGCGGCGAGTTTGTCCGCGGCGGCCTTCGCGCGCTCGGCGCGGATGTCGCAGACCGCGGTGACCACTGCGCCCGGGACGGCACTCCACCCGCCGATCATGGACATACCGCGATTGCCGAGACCGATCAGCGCGACGCGGACGGTCTGGTGCCGCTCGAACGGGACCCCGATCATGCTGCGCTGACCAGGGCGGCGGGGCGCACTTACCGCCTCGTCCGCGGCGGTCGCGCTCGTCGGGATCGCGGCGAGCGCCCCGGCTGCGAGCGCGCCGCCGAACAGTGTCCGGCGGGAGACTGAGGGCAGGTCGGCCATGAAGAACACTCCTTCGTGTCGCCTTCGGTGCCCAGACCTTGTCCAATCGCCGCCGGATATGTCAAGAGATGCGCCAAAGTGCGCAGCAAACTGCACTTTTGCGCAATTAGTGTGCTTGTTTGTCGGTGTTTCGTGCAGCCCGGGTGCGCGTACGCACCCGGGCCGCGCGGGCGGTCACCGGCGGATCAGCACCTGGTCGATCGACTTGCGCACCAGGTTCGGCACCACGCAGTCGCCCGCCGGATAGCCGACCGGGATGACGGCGAACGCCTTCTCGTTCTGCGGCCGCTCCAGCAGTTCGCCGAGGAAGCGCATCGGCGACGGCGTATGCGTCAACGCGGCGAGCCCGGACAGATGCAACGCCGTGAGCAGCATGCCGACCGCGATGCCCACCGACTCGTCGACGTAGTAATGCTTGTGCTTGGTGCCGTCCTCGTCGAGGAAGTAGCGCTGCTGGAAGACCACGATGAGGTACGGGGCGTCGGTGAGGTGGGTCTTGACGGCGTCGGTGCCCAGCGGGCGCAGGGCGGACAGCCACTCCTCCCCGAGCCTGCCCTCGTACGAAACGCGTTCTTCCTCTTCGGCGGCCTCACGGATCCGTTGTTTGGTCTCGGCGTCCTTGATGAGCACGAACGTCCATGGCTGCTGGTGAGCGCCGCTGGGCGCCGTCGCCGCCACCGCGATGGCGTCCACCACCACCTGTTCGGGCACGGGGTCCGTCGAGAACATCCGCACGGTGCGGCGGGTGTCCATGCGGCGGCGCAGATCGGCGGCGGTGGCCAGCGATTCTTCCGCGGGCACACGCGCCGGACGGTAGGGCACCGGCTCGAAGGGGTCACCGTAGGTCGGGGTCCACTGTGCTGTGGTCATGATGGCGATTCTGGCGGCGGATCCGGTTTTCGGGAAGCCCCGGAGCGAGGTTATGTCCCTGGAGTTATGCCGCCGTCTGTCTCAAGTGGACGGACGCCGGTCGTCGTAACGGGTGGGTGTTTCCGGTACCTAGAGCGCCGCTCAGTGGTCGTCGCGGCGTAGAGATAGGTATCCACTGCACGACTTTCGTCGGTGTCAGGTTTCTCTTGCCGCGCACCAGAATCAGCACACCCGTCCCCATCGCGCGGCCGAACCCGTGCCGCAGAAATGAGTCGGAACCATGCGACTGCGCTCCTTTGCCCTGATCGCCGGCACCGCCTTCGCGGCACTGCTCGGTGTCACCGCTCCCGTGGCGTCTGCCGCGGAACCGTCCTCCGACGTCCAGCCGATGATCATCGGCGGCCAGAACGCGACGAGCGGCCCGTGGGCGGCCAGGCTCTTCGCCAACGGCAGGCAGACCTGTACTTCGACGATCATCGCTCCGCAGTACATCCTGACCGCGAAGCACTGCGTGGCGAGCAGTGGCACGTTCACCTTCCGGATCGGCAGCCTCGACCAGCAGAGCGGCGGCACCATGGCCACCGGCTCCACCGTCACCCGGCACCCGAGCGCCGACCTCGCGATCGTGCGGCTCACCGCGCCGGTGAACGCGACGTACTCACCGCTGGGCACCACCGCCAACGTCTCCGTCGGGCAGACCGTCCAGGTCTACGGCTGGGGCGCGACCAGCCAGTGCGGCTCGGAGATCAACTGTCAGTCCCGCTACCTGAAGGTTGCCAACGTCTCGGTCACGTCGGTCTCCTGCCGTGACTACCACGGCGGCATCGCGGTGTGCGCGCGTCGCGGCGACGGCATCACCGCCGGTGGGGACTCCGGTGGCCCGATGTTCGCCTCCGGCCGTCAGGTCGGCGTCGCCTCGACGAGTGACCGGCAGACCACGACCGCGTACACGAACATCACGCGGTACCGGCCCTGGATCCAGCAGATCGCCGGCGTCTGACGGCTCGTAGCAGTCTCGTAGCAGTGAGGCCCTCCCCGGCGCTTGCCGGGGAGGGTCCTGTGCTTCGCTCTAAGCGGTGTCCTGTAAGTCCTGTTGGCGGTCTTGGCGCCCAGATGTCGCGAAAGCCACTTTCGGGACATCAGGCGTCGCGAAAGTGGCTTTCGCGACACGCTCCGGCAGCACAGGGCCACTTGCGGGACGCCACCACCGACCTGACTGTCCACAAAGGTCTCTCGCCGCGAAGGTGGTGCCCGATTGGTTCGGTTTGAGTGGTTTTATACACATGCGCGTCAAACGGACATCCGGTCGACCAAAAGCGTCCTTTGTGGACATTTATGGGAGGCGCGGACTTACGGGACAGCGCTCTAGTCGGGTCGGCCGACCTGGGTGTTCGACAGGTCGAGACCGATCGCGAAGTCCGCCGTGTAGCCGCTTCCGGTCTGTTGCGGACGCAGCAGCATCTGGGCCCCGCCGTTGCGGTAGATCGAGTCCCGGCTGTTGGTCGTGTCGGCCGGTCCTTTCCGCCGGTACGGTTCGGTCCGCAGATAGGCCGCGCCGAACTCGGGGGTGAAATAGAGTTGCGAAGTGAACTCGTACGGCCGGCCGTTGGTGCCGGTGGTGCGGATTTTGAGGTGGATATGGAGCGTGCGTCCCGTATACCACCCCGGCAGAATGGTGGTGAACCGGGCCGCTCCCGTTTGGTCGGTGTTCTGGTAACCGCGCAGGAAACGGCGGCCTCGGCTGCCCTGGGACGGAATGTCGGAGTACAGCCCGAACGCGTCGCACTGCCAGAGGTCGACCATGGCGCCAGGTAGTGGCGTGCACTGCTGCTGGCGGATTTGCTGAACGGTGAAATTGAGCGCCAGCGCGGTGCCGGGAACCAGCTGCCCGGTGGACGGCTCAGTGCGGATATCGGAGCGGTTGAGTCGTTCGTCGACGAAGTACGGGCCCTCCATTTGTTCCGGCTTGACCACGCAGTCCAGCGTGCAGACATCGGGCGCGCCCGGACTGGAGGTGGTGGCGCTCGCGGTGGTGGATCCGGCGACGGCGAGTGTCGCGCCGGCGGCGCCGAGGAGAATCAACGCCTGCCGCCTGCCGAGAACTCGGCCTACTGGCTCATCATCGTCATGCATGGGGTTCCTTTTCGCCAAATGATGGGAGTAAGGGAACTGAACGCGACAAGGATCGGCAACAAGGTGTCGCGCGCGTCTGATTTTCCAACAGGACTCGGCCGCTGTCGAGAAAGTTCACTCGCGTGCATCATACTTCGGAGCGGGCACTGTTCTTTGATGGGCCGAATTCGTGAACCGCTGTTACGGCATTTCGCCTACGGCGCCTCGAAAAATCCAGTTTGAGAAAGCTTTCGTGCCCGATGATTCGCGACGTTGACGCGGTTTCCGCATAATCCCGGCATGCAATAGCGGCGCCGTCCGGGGCGTGTCGTGTCGATGAACGCACCTCGGCAGGTGGGTGCGCCACAGGCGCGGAACCGTTCCACGCCGAGAGTCTGGACGACGCCGAGTATTCCGACGCCACAGACCAGGGCCAGAGAGTCCGCGACTTTCGCGCCGGGCCGGACCGAAACGGCCCATCGTGCACCCTCGGGCAGGAGGGTGACGTCACCGATCGAAGAGGTGAGCGCGGTGGCGCCGGTGATGAGGCGTGCCTGGTCCGGGTGGTCGATCAGCTCTCGCACAGTGACGCGTAGGCGGTGAACGGCGCGCAGATCGCCGGGTCGGGAGGGTTCGGGCAATGCGTGAAGCTCGGTGAAGGCGGCCAGAGACGTCAGGTCGGGCAGCTTGTCTTCGCCGTGCCAGACCTCCGGTGCGGTGTTGACCAGCTCGGTAGCGACGCCCGCGGCCCGGACGTAATCGTCTAACGCTACTTGCATCCCTTACCGACCTCTCGTACGTTCGCGGTTAACCGCTACTTTAACCCTTACCGGGAGGTTGTCCGTGGAGATCGACGCCTTGGTGTTCGACATACTCGGCACGCTCGTCGACGAACCGGCCGGGATCCGCGAGGCGGTCCGGCAAGCGGTGCCGGATGCCGATACGGACGATCTGGTCGACCAGTGGCTGGGCCACGTCGAGATCGAGCAGCGGCGCATCGTCGCGGGCGAGCGGCAGTACGCCCCGAGCGACGTTCTCGATCGCGAAGCGGCCCAGCTGGTCACCAAGACGGACGTGGTGCCGAACCTTCCGCCCTGGTCCGACACCGTCGAAGGGCTGTCGAGGCTTGCCGAGCGGTACCCGATCATCGGCCTCTCCAACGCCAGCCGGACGAGCCTGCTCCGGATCAACGCCCATGCGGGTCTCCGGTGGCATCAAGCGCTTTCCGCCGAGGAGGCGCAGACCTACAAGCCCGACCCGGCTGTCTACGAACTGGCCGTCAAGGCCTCAGGTGCACCGCCGGAGCGGCTGCTGATGGTCGCGGCCCACGCGTGGGATCTGAGGGGAGCGCAGAGTGTCGGCCTTCGGACCGCCTACGTCGCCAGGCCCGTCGGCGACCCGCCGTCGGCGGCGGACCGGTTCGACTTCCATGCCGACGGCCTCGTCGATCTGGCGGCTCAGCTGGCGAAAAGCCGGTTGTGATCAAAACTGTCGGTGCCTCCCGCTAGGTTCGTCCCAGTCCCCATCGAGGCACCCCCGCAAGGAGAAGATGCGTTGTCAGACTGGGAAAGAGCAAGCACGGCCAGGGTGCTGTCACCCGCTCGCCCGCGCAAGCTCGCGAAGGTCCCGTTCGTCGAACTGGCCGACGGACGGGTGCAGGGAGTGGTGTCCAGCGGATCGGACATCGGCCGGGTGTACGTCTCGTCCGTCGCGGCGAGCACGTACGAGTTTGCCTGCAGTACCAACAACAATCGGCCCTGCGGCGGGGCTCGGGGCATGTTCTGCAACCATATTCTCGCCCTCATCAACGAATCCACCCTTCAGTACGGTGCCGAGCGGGTCGCGCGGTACCTGCGCGTCGAGGTTCCGGAGCCCACCGCACAGGCCATTTCGCAGACCATGAGCGCGACGCGGCCGTCGCAGGGTGACAACACCGCCGCCGCTTCCGTGTTCAGCCAGTTCTTGCGGCACTTGGCCTACCTCGAATTCGAGCCGTCGACGGCGCCGGTGCCGGAGCTGCAGTGGTTCCCGCCGACGAGGGCGGTGGTCTGATGCGCGTCGATCTGCTCACCGATCCCATCACCGGTCTCGACGAGGCGCTGGCGGTCGTCGATGCCTTCGACGACGTGCTCGTCACCGGCTTGCTTCGTCCCCAGAAGGTCACCGGCTTGATCGAGTTGGCCGATGCCGTCGCGGGGTCGCCCTTGGCGGCACGGGTCGCGGAGGCGGCGGAGAAGACCGCGGCCGGTGCCGCGGGGGAGGAGCACTTCCTTTCCCTTGCGGCGGCACGGATCGCGGTGTTCGGCTCCGTGCACGACGCGGTACTCGCACGCCTTGTCGAAGCGACCGGGCGGCCGCTGGGCGAGGACTCAGCCGGGCAGCCCGCCGAGCCGGAACCGCCCAATCTGCTGGTCGCCGCGCGGTCCTGGCTGTCCGATCTGGCCCGCGCGGGCTGGCAGGGTATCGACCACGACCTGATCTCGGCTTCGGCGCAGGTGATCTCCGCGTTGCTCGCGGAGCCGAGCCTGCGTCGGCTGGCCGTCCTGCTCGACGGTTTCGCCGCGGAACTCGCGGCGTCCTGTCCTGGTGCGGCGTTGGAGCGGATCCCCACCCGGCGCTGGGGCGACCTGTGGTCGCGCGGAATGCTGCTGACCCTGCGCGGAGCGGCCGCGACGCCGGCGATCGGCACGGTCACCGGCCGCCTGCTACCGCTCGGGGTCGATCTGCTGGAACATGCGACGGCCGCGCAGGCTCAGGTCCACGCGGTCTTCGAACCCGAAGACGGCACCGCTCCGCGGCTCGTGCGCGCGAACGTGACCGCGCCGAAGCCGGACACGATCATCGGCGCCGGGATCTGGCAGTTGCTGCGCCCGCATCTTTCCTTGCTCGCCGCGATCAGCGAGGGCCGCTCGATGGAGCTCGCCGACATGCCGGTCACCGCGGAGGGTGACCTGCTCTGGCGCGACGAGCATGCCCGTCTCGGAGAGCCCGCGGACGCGTTCTCCACGGCGCGCGTAGCTCTGCCGAAGGCCGTCACGCCGACGGTCGCGCCACTGGATCGGCACCCGGTGCGGCTAGCTGTTCCTGTCTTCCTCGAGGGCTACGACGTCGAGGGCGAAGAGGACACGCTCACGTTCACCTTCGCCGGGAATCGGCTCTCCGTCGAGACCGATCGCATCCCGGCCGCCGGTCCGCTGACCCCGAAGGCGGTCGCGGGTTCCAGCGCGTGCATCGGCCTGATCCGGTGGGACGGCGGATTCCGGCTCCAGCCGCTCGCCGTCGAGACCACCGTGCGCAAGAAGACCACCGCCGTGCACGCCGGAGCCTGGGCGGGCGGCACCACGGACAAGGCCGGGGTGAAAGCCGAGAAGGCGGCCACCGACGCCGCGGCCGTACTGCGCGAACGCGCCGGAAGGCTGTTGCGGAAATGACCGAACCCGAGGACAACCGCCGCCAGGTCCTGTACTGGCGGCTGCTCGCCCGGCTCTTCGACAGCGAGGAGCAGGCCGCGCTCGAATCGGCGAGCGTGGCCGTGGTCGAGGACATCGGCCTGCCGTCCGCGCTGCTGGATCCGAACGTCGCGGTCGACTCGGTCGTCCAGCGTCATCCGGAGCTGGCGGCCGAGTTCGACGGGCTGATGGCCCCTGAGGCCGAGGACAGCCGGGACAAGGTCGCGGAAGTGCGGCGCGCGGCTCTCGTGTCGAAGGTGCTGCTCAACGTCTTCGCGCCGGCGCCGCCCACGGTGACGGCAGGGCAGCTGTCCCGCTGGCAGGCCGACGCGGGCTGGCTGGAGCGAGCGCTGGGCTGCCGTCCGGGCGAGTTGCGCGGAGGTCGTCGCGGCGGCGCCCCGACCGGCCTCGGCGGCACCGGCGGTGGCGGCGCGCCCGATTTGAGCACCCTGCTCCCGGCGATCGGCCCGGAGCTCGGCGGCATCGAGGCGGACCTCGTCAAACGGATGCAGCTGCGTGAGGTCCTCGCCGACCCGGCGCTCGCGGCGAAGCTGAGCCCGAGTATGTCTCTCATCGAACAGTTGTTGCGGGACAAGGACAACCTGTCCGGAGTGGCGTTGGCCAACGCCAAATCGCTCATCCGCCGCTACGTCGACGAGATCGCGGAGGTCCTGCGGACCCAGGTCGAGAAGGCATCGACGGGCAAGGTGGACCGCTCGGTCCCGCCGAAACGCGTGTTCCGCAACCTCGACCTCGATCGCACCATCTGGAAGAACCTCACCAACTGGAGCCCCGACGAGGAGCGCCTCTACGTCGATCGCCTCTACTACAAGCAGACCGCGAAGAAGACCACACCGCAGCGGCTCATCGCGGTCGTCGACCAGTCGGGCTCCATGGTGGACTCGATGGTCAACTGCGCGGTGCTGGCCTCGATCTTCGCCGGACTGCCCAAAGTGGACGTTCACCTGATCGCCTACGACACGCAGGCGCTCGACCTCACACCCTGGGTGCACGATCCCTTCGAAACGCTGCTGCGCACCAACCTTGGCGGCGGCAACGACGGCATGGTCGCGATGGCGCTGACCCAGCCGAAGATCGCCGAACCCGCGAATACCGTGGTGGTGTGGATCTCCGACTTCTACGAGACTCGCGTCGAGCAGCTCTTCGAGAGCATGGCCGCGATCCACCGGTCCGGGGCGAAGTTCATCCCGGTCGGTTCGGTCACCAGCGCCGGCCGGGGCAGCGTGAACCCCTGGTTCCGCGAGCGCTTCAAGGATCTCGGCACGCCGGTGATCTCCGGCCACATCACCAAGCTCGTCCACGAACTCAAGACTTTCCTCACCTTCTGAACCTCCCGAAAGGCAAGACATGTCCGACCTGTTGCGCGCCCCCGCCGAGATCAAGTACGCCGAAGAGCTGGACTGGCTGGAGTCGGTCGACGACAACCCCAAACCGTTCGCCTGGCGCCTGTCCCCGAAGATGCTGCGCCTGTTCATCCTCGGTTCCGAGCGCGCCGACGGCCTCGGCCGCGAGATCGCGCAGAAATGGTTCGGCGACCGGAACATCGTCGAGCGGGCCATCGTCACGCTCGCTTCGGACCGCGGGCTCCTGCTGATCGGCGACCCCGGCACCGGCAAGAGCTGGCTCGCCGAACTGCTGGCCGCGGCCATCTCCCGTAACTCCACGCTCGTCGTGCAGGGCACCGCAGGCACCACCGAGGACCACATCAAGTACTCGTGGAACGTCTCGATGGTCATCGCCAAGGGCCAGTCCCGCGAGTCGATGATCCCGTCGCCGATCATGACCGCGATGGAGGCCGGCTCGATCGGCCGTTTCGAGGAGCTGACCCGCTCAACCAGCGACGTACAGGACGCGCTGATCTCGATCCTGTCGGAGAAGTACATCTCGGTACCGGAACTGGACAGCGACGGCATCGTCTTCGCCAAACCCGGTTTCTCCGTGATCGCCACCGCCAACAGCCGGGACCGCGGTGTCAACGACCTGTCGTCCGCGCTGAAGCGACGTTTCAACTTCGTTCGCATCCCGGTGGTGACCAACAAGAAGAGCGAGGCGGAGATTGTCCGCTTCCGCACCGAGGAACTCCTGCGCCGCCACCAGATCGAGCTGGACGTTCCGCCCACGCTGCTCGACGTGCTGCTGCGCAGCTTCGGCGACCTGCGTGCCGCGGCGGCGTCGGCGGGCAGCGACGACGAGAAGCTGGAGTCCGCGTTGTCCACGGCCGAGCAGATCGGTGTGCTCGAAGACGCGGTGCTGCACAGCAACTTCTTCGGTGAACGCGAGCTGACCGCCCGCACGCTGGCGTCCTCACTGGTCGGTTCGCTCGCCCGTCGCGAGCCGGAGGACCTGGCGATCCTCAACAAGTACCTGCACGGTGTCGTCGAGCCGCGCAGCAAGGACGAGGGCGGGGACTGGCCCGAGTTCCTCGACGGCGGCCGCGACGCGATCGCCTCCCTCTCGTGAGCGGCGCCTTCGAGGCGTTGCGCGGCCAGTTGCAGGAGGCCGCGGCCGCCTTCGCCGACGGGCCCGGCGCACTGGAGGGCATCCTGCTCGGGCTTGTCGACGACGTCGACCGAGCGGTACGCGAGCCTTTGGAGATCTTCCCGGTCTGCCACCATTCCCCGGCTTCGGCCGTGGCGATGGCACGGCGGCTGCGGGAGAAACAGCCGAAGGTGGTGTACCTCGAACTGTGCGAAGACATGGCGCCGTTGCTGACCGAGCTGCGCAACTGCCGTCTCCCGGTGGCGGTTCAGGCCTTCGCGACGGAAGTGAAGGGATTCCCCGCGGAGTGGGCGCCCCTGTCCGTGGTCGCGCCGATCACCGAGGCTTCGGCCGAGTACCAGGCGATCGCGTACGCCCTCGACACCCCGGGCGTCGAGCTCGTCCTCGTCGACCGGTCGGCGGACCACGTCTTCCAATGGGACGAACGGGAGCCGTCCCCGGAACCGGACACGCCGCCCGCCGAGGAAGAGGCGGCGCTGCACGGTGACGCGGTCGGCGTCGAGATCGGTGATCTCCGGCCCCGGTTCGCCGAACTCGAGGAACACCTGCTGCGGCACGGGCGGGTGCGGCACTGGTCGGAGTGGTGGCACCAGTACGTCGAGCTGCCGCTCGGCGACAGCGACCACGACACCTACCGCCAGGTCATGTTCCTGATCGGCAGCCTGTTCCGTCGTCTCGCACCGGGCGACACCCGGCGTGTCCGGGTGGACGAAGACCGCGAGCGCTACATGTGGACCCGGATGCGCGAGCATCTCTCCGCCTCGGGCGCGGATCCCGCGGACTGTCTCTACATCTGCGGTGCCTTCCACGCGGCCAGCCGGGTCGCGGAGTTCGGCGTCGAGGGTACGGACGGCTTCGTGATCAGCCCGCGCAGCGAGAGCACGTGGCAGTACGGTCTGATCCCGTCGAGCCACGCCTCGATCGAGGCGCAGTTCGGGCTCGCCGGGGGATCGGTGTCGATCGCCGCGACCGAGTGGGCGAAGAACCTGAAGCGCACCAAGGTGAAGCAGTTCCAGCTGGAAGGACAGGTAGGAGGGCCGAAGCGGAAGAAGGCCGCGGAGCTGCCCGCACCGACGCCGGATCCGGTGGCAGTGGATCCATCGGACCAGCTTTCGGGCTTCCTGCAACGACCTCCGGTGCTCGATCGGCTGGACGAGGCCGAACTGCTGGGGTGGTCGGTCGAGATCGTCCGCGCGGCGCGCCGCAACGGTTACCTGGCCTCGACCGCCGATGCCATCGCGGTGTTCGAGACTTCGATCCTGCTTGCGGGTCTGCGCGACCGGGCCAAGCCGACGCCGTACGACTTCCAGGACGCGGCGGTCACCTGTATCGAAAAGGACGTCGTGCCCGGCAGGCGCGACGTGCGCCGCCTCGTCGAGATCATGATGGGCGGGGACCGGATCGGCCAGGTCGGCTATGACGCGTTGCCGCCGCTGGCGCGCGACGTGCACGACCGGCTCGAACCCCTGAACCTCAAGCTACAGCAACGAGGTGTGCAACGGGCGCTGCTCGACATCGCGTCGAGGCCGGAGCTGGAGCCCTGCTCCGATCTGCTGTGGATGCTGCGCTACCTGATGCCGCGCGGTGCGGCGCGGCCGATCATGGGGGAGCGGCGGCTCGGCGAACGGCCGATCCAGGAGTCGTGGGATCTGGCGCTGGGCACCCACCAGCGGGCCCTCATCGAGCTGGGCTACGAAGGCGTCAGCGTCGAACAGGTGCTGGAGCAACGGCTTCGGCGAGCGGCCTACCACCCGCGGGCCACCGCCGCGAAGGTACTCGGCGCGGTCGAGGACGCGACGCTCTACTTGCGCAGCGCCCGGCTGGCGGGGGACTTGGGCACGCGTGCCCTTGAGGTGCTGGCCACCGAACGCACCGTCGACGGCGCTCCGGAAGTGCTGCGGCGGGTGCGGAGGCTGCTGGCGCACTACCGGACCAGTGAGCCGGTGCTGCCCCGGTGGATCGAGGACTTCGTCCGGACGGGGTACGCGCACTACTGCACGCTGCTCCCGGCGGCCTTCGCCGACGAGGAGGCCGGTGTCGAGCAGGTCGCCGCGATGCTGGGCTTCCTGTTCAGCCTGGAGGCGCTCGCGTTGTCCCTGGGATGCGACCGTACGCAACTGGAGCTGGCGATCGCCGGATCGCATCCGGAAGAGCCGTCGAAGGTGGCGCTGTTGTGGGCGGCGCAGGTCCAACTCGGCCGCCTCTCGCGCGCGGAACTGCGGGAGCGCTGCGCCGGACTGCTGGCGAACCCGATGGTGCTGCCCGCTTATCCGCGCTACCTGAGCGGTTTCGTCCACGCGTTGGAACCGGCGCCGGGATTGGCCGACTTCGTCGTCGAGGCGGTGTCGAACGCTTTCGCCGAGCTGCCGGACAGGCTGCTGCTGCCGTGGTTGCCGACGTTGATCACCACATTGCGATCCCGGGGCGCGGAGCTGGTGCCGTTGCTCGTGCGTGAGGCGGGGCGGATCTTCCCCGGCAGCCTCGCGGCGCTCGACGCCTGGGTCCCGCCGTGGGAAACCCAGCCGGAATCCCTTGCGGTGACGAGGAAGACCGGGGGAAGCGGCCTCGCGCTGCTGGCGGCGCATCCGGCGACCTGCGACGCCGTGGCGGGCCTGCTGGGCTGCGAGGAGCCGTGGGGGAGCACCGCGCCCGCCGGCTTGGCGCTGCTCGAACGGTATCCGGACTCCGCCGCCGCGCTGGAGGAGGTGCTCACCGGCCGGTGAACCCGAGGGGCGGTCGCCGGACGTCCGGCGACCGCCCGATCCGTCAGTCGGCGGCCAGCGTGACTCTCGGCCGGTGATCTGCCGGCTGGCGGGGGATGTCGCCGCGATGTGGCAAGGGATCCTCGGTGATCGCGTACCAGGCGCGGAGGTTGGCGGGCTTCCGCCAGTGCTCGGTGGTCTCGGCGACCTGATCGTGGACATAGAGGGCATGACTGCATGTCTCATGCCAAGAACTGACGAGTTGGTCCGGCGTCCGCCGGCCACGGAAGATCTCCGCGTAGATCGTGAGCAGGCAAGAGAGTGAATGCCGGGATGCCGCGAGCCATGCTTGTCCGGTCGCGTCGAGCCGATCCGGGGTGGTGCCCTCGCAGACGGAACACTCGCAGACCCAGAAATGGTGGATGTCCGGTGTCCCGGCGAAGACACGCTCACAGGTCTCGAGCCGGTGGTAACTGAGGAGTCGTGTCACGAAGGCCGATACGCCGGGCGGTCGTGGCGAACGGCGGGCCGTTGCCGGGTAGAGATGGCGAAGTGAACTGCTCGTGCCCACGGCCGCGGTATGAGCGCCATGGCAGAGCGCGCCGACGGCGGAAACGTCGCATCGCAACAGGAGAACAGGAACACTCGCGGTGGCCAAAATTCGGAGAAATCCCGTGAGCAGGTAGTGGATTCCGAAGGGATCGTGGTCGTGTTCGAAGACGAACGCGACCGGCACCCCGTATTTGTCGATCTCCCTTATGAGCGCTTCACGGACCGCCGGACTGGAGAACCATTTCGTGGCCAGGGGAAGTACGGCGACGACCGGCCCGGATTCCCTTGCGGCGGCTTGGAGGATCGTTCTCAGGCCCGGCCAATCACGTGGTGCGAGGTAGCCGGAATCGGTGAGCGGTACCAAACCGAGTTCTCGCTGGCGGCGGACCCAGGCGGGATGGGTTCCACGGCGGGCGCCGACCCGGCGCCTGCCCGAGTATCGATCGGCGTCGCACAGGATCGGGCCGTGGAATCCTTGATCGCGCAGGCGCAGAACGGTGGACTCGGGAGAGCCGCCGGTGAGGACGACACCCGCGTGGGCCTTCTCGGCGATATCGAGAATCGAATCCACCTTGGTCGATCGGCACTGGATCAACAGGCGCCCCCGGAGCGCGTCCAGCGAATGATCCATCCCTTCACGGTGAGCTACCTCGACCGGCGTGTCACCGGTCCTCACACCGATGCCGGTCGCTGTCGCACTGACAGAGCAGGAACCACTTACCCAAGGCGAGAAATGAGGTTCCTGTGGGTGGATCGGAGGGGCAGGCGCGAAGCTCCCTCACCGGCAGTGTCCGGCCGTCGCGGGTGCGATCAGGCCGCGGTCGCCGTACCCGGCCATGACGGCGAACGGCCGAGCAGGGCGACGATCGTGTCCAGGTCGGATGCCCCTTTCTCGTCGACGGCCGGGCCGAAGGCGGCGCCCGGAGCCTTCCGGTTCTTCCCGTCCGGGATCGCCTCGGCGAACCGCAGGCCGGCGTCGAGTACCTCCCGCTGGAACTCGAGCGGCAGGCCGAGGGTTTTGGCCACGTCCCAGGAGTGCACCAGGTAGTCGACGAAATGGAAGCCCAGCGCCTGTTCCGCGGTGAAGGTGAGCTCGGTGGAGAACTCGGGAAGGGCGAACCTCCGGTCGGCGAGGTCGTGGGGGACGAAGGCGTTGAGGACCCGGTTCACCGAAGCGCGGTAGGTGGCGATGGGGTCGTCGCCCAGCGGGAGCAGCCGCCAATGGTCGAGGTGGCTCTCGCCCTCGGCCGCGGCGGCGAAACCGTGGTGCTGGGTGGTCATATGCGCCAGCAGGCCATGCAAGGTCCAGGCGCTGCACGGGGTCGGCTTGGTCAGATCCGCGGGGGTGATCTTGCTGACGAGGTCGAGGCTGGTCCGGGTCACGAGGGCGTCGAGGATGCGAAGCTCATCGATAGGCATGCGCATATCATCTACATGTGCGTACGAGTTAGTCAACAGGTTTCGCGGGCCAGGTCGGTATGGTCTGCGCATGGCGGAGCAGGGGAGGCCGGATCTGGCGGCGATGCTCGGCGGGCTGATGCGACGGCTGATGAACGCCGAGACGCCGGTGCTGGCCGAGCACGGGTTGACCATGTGGGGCTACGTGGTGCTGAGCGCGCTCGACGACGGACCCGTCCGCACGCAGGCCGCGCTCGCGAAGGCGATCGGCGCGGACAAGACCCGGATCATCGGCACCCTCGACAACCTCCAAGACGACGGGCTGATCACCCGCGAGCCGGACCCCAAAGACCGCCGGGTCCGGCTGCTGGGGATCACCGAAGCCGGCCGCGCCGCGCGAAAGTCGGCCCAGTCGAAGATCCAGGAGCAGGAAGAACGGCTGCTCGGACGGCTTCCCGCCGTCGACCGGGCGGCGTTCCTTCGCGCCGCGCGTCTGCTGTCCGAAGCCGAGTGGCCGTGACGGGGTTCACCCGAGTACGTCGGTGACCATGCCCGGCGGGTAGTCCGACGGCGACCGGCGCCACCACGCGCCGAAGGCCTGAGCCAGCCGCCGTGGCACTTCGACCTGCGCGCCGCCGCCGTGGAAATCGATCGTGACCAGCACACCGCCGATTTCCGAGGTGTCCCAGGGGATTCGCCGGATCAGCTTCGCGTAGTCGGCACTGGCGGACACGAACGTGACCACATTCGCCGCCCCGAGCCGGCGGGCCTCATCGAGTACGGCGTCTTCGAGCACTCCCGGCGGCCAGTCGCCGAGCTTGAGTTTCCGGTCGTAGTAGGCGATCGGCTCGCCGGCGCGCAGGATCCCGTAGCCGCCGCTGAGGATCAGCAGCCGTCCGGACGCGGCGGCCTCGCCGAGGGCACCACCGACGTTCCGGTAGAAGTTCCCGGTGTAGCGGAGCCACGCCGGTCGCAGCCCGCCGCCGTCGACCTTGGACCGCGCCAGGACCTCGGCCCGCGCGCGAAGCATCGGCTCGGGCCAAAGCGCGGACCCCGCGGAGGCGTCGCCACCTCGGTTCTTGGCCTTCGAGGGGCCGAGGACGATCAGGCTCTCGCCCGGCTCGATCGCGTTCAGAACGGTCACCCGCGAACCCTAAAGCGCCTCGCTGACCGGACGCTGATCGGTCCCGGGCATGCTGGAGGGACCAGACCGCGGAAGGAGGACCATGTCAGCATTCGTCGTGCACGGCCTGTGGTCCCGGGGCCGCGGGATCGTGCTCTGGGGCGAGCACGGCGACCGCCCGGCGACGACGTCGATGCGGCCGTCGAGCTCGGCCCGGCCGCATCCGTTCGCCGCCTCGGTCGCGGATCTGACCGCCCTGCACCCCGGTAAACCGGCGTCGGCCGTTCTTTTGCTTCCGTCGCGTCGCGGCGGCCCGGTCGCCTCGCCCGAGCTGGGCGCCCGTGGCCGTCCACAGCAGGAACTGACGCTGGAACCCTGGTCGGTGCCCGCGCTCCTGATCGACCCCTCGGAGCTGGAAGACCTGGCCGAGACGGTCAGCTACGGCACCTCGGTCCGCCATCTCCGTGCCGTCGTCCGGCTGGCGGACGATCTGGTGCGCCGCGGCCGCGTGCTGCCCACGCTCGTGCGGAACGAGATCGTGGCGCGGGCACGCTGGCGGCCCGTGGCCAGGGGCGGTGACGCGGTCGCGGTCCGGGCGCTGATCGCGGCCACCCCGCCGGTCGGCCGCGCCGAACATCCCGGGCCGGATCCGGCGGCGCTCGTCACCGACGCGCTCCACACCCTGGTCGACGCGGCGGTCCGCGATCGCCTCGCCGCCGCCGGACACGCCACGGAAAGCGATGGCCGCGAGGGCCCGTTCGGGTCGTGGCTCCACGCGCTGAAGAGCGCCGACGACCGGATCGGCCAGGCGCCGGGGCGGATGGGGATCGTCGCCGAGGGCATCGCCGCCTGGGACGCGGTCGGCGACACCGACCTGACCGAGGGCACGGTCTGCCTCCGGCTCGACGAGGTCCCCACGCTGCACGGGCCGGCCGACGACCCGGACGACCAGACCGGCGACGGGACCAAATGGCAGCTGCGGTTCCTCCTGCGCTCCACGGCCGATCCCAGCCTCCTGCTCCCGGCGGAAGACGTCTGGTCCGGTAAGGCCGGCGCGAAGTTCACCGACCCCGAGGGCCTGTTCGCCGCCGAACTGGAGCGCGCCGCCGGTGTGCTGCCGCTGCTCGGTCCCGCGGTCGACGCCGAGAAGCCCGGCATCTACGACCTCACCGTCGCCGAAACCGTGGAGTTCCTCGACGGCGGCGCGGAACGGCTGGTGGCGGCCGGCTTCGACGTCCAGCTCCCGGCGAGCTGGGGTGGCAGGCGCAAGCTGGCGCTCAAGCTGTCCGTCCGCGGCGCTCCGGTCGACCAGGCCGCCGTGCACCGGCTCGGCCGTCACCAGCTCGCCTCCTACCGCTGGGCGCTCGCCGTCGGAGAGGACGCGCTGACCGACGAAGAGCTCGCCGGGCTCGCGGCCGCGAAGTCGTCACTGGTCCGGCTGCGCGGCCGCTGGGTGAGCGTGGACCCCGAACTGCTGCGCGCCGGGCTCGAATACCTCCACCGCGACCCGGACCGCGAGAAACCGCCGCTGCCCACCCAGGCGGACCTGCTGGCCCTGCTCCACGGCGGTTTCGAAACGCCGCTGCCGGTCACCGAGGTCACCACCGACGGCTGGATCGACGACTTCCTCGCGGGCCGCGTCCAGCGCACGATCGAGCCGGTCGAGCCGCCGCCGACGTTCCTGGCGACCCTGCGGCCTTACCAGAGCCGCGGTGTCGCGTGGCTCTCGTTCATGGCGTCGATCGGGCTCGGGGCGTGTCTCGCCGACGACATGGGGCTGGGCAAGACCGTCCAGCTCCTCGCGCTCGAAGCGATCGAGCGGGCTCAGGACGACAGGCGGCCGACACTTCTGGTCTGCCCGATGTCGCTGCTCGGGACATGGCAACGGGAAGCGGCCAAGTTCGCACCGGAACTGCGCGTTCACCTCCATCACGGTGCCGATCGCGGCCGCGTCCGGACCGAGGGTGTGGACCTGGTCGTCACCACCTACTCGACCGCCGCCCGCGACGTCGACGAGCTCGCGGCCATCCGGTGGCACCGGCTCGTGCTCGACGAGGCGCAGGCGGTCAAGAACCAGAACACCGGGCCCGCGCAGGCCTTGCGGCGGATCCCCGCCGGGCACCGGATCGCGCTGACCGGGACGCCGGTGGAGAACCGGCTCGCCGATCTGTGGTCGCTTTCGGATCTGCTCAACCCCGGCGTACTCGGTGGCAGGCAGGAGTTCCGCGAGCGGTTCGAGGTGCCCATCGAGCGCCGGGGCGATCTTCCCGCGGCCACCGAGCTGCGCCGGCTGACCCGGCCGTTCCTGTTGCGGCGCCTCAAAACCGATCCCACCGTACTCGCCGACCTTCCCGAGAAGATCGAGATACTCCAGGAGTACCGCCTCACCCGCGAACAGGTGACCCTGTACCGCGCCACCGTGGACGAGATGATGACCAAGATCGCCGACAGCGCCGGGGTCAAACGGCGCGGCAACATCCTCGCCGCGATCACCAAGCTCAAGCAGATCTGCAACCACCCCGCGCATCTGTTGCACGACGGCTCGCCGATCGGGCACCGTTCCGGCAAGGTCAACCGGCTCGAAGAGCTCCTGGCGGAGATCCTGGACGCCGGTGATCGCGCGTTGTGCTTCACCCAGTTCGCCGAATTCGGGCACGTGCTCGTACCGCATCTTTCGCACCGGCTGAACGCGAAGATCGCCTTCCTGCACGGTGGCCTGTCGCAGCGGCGCCGCGACTCGATCGTCGAGCACTTCCAGTCCGGCGAGGGCCCGCCGATCCTGCTCGCGTCACTGAAGACCGGGGGAGCGGGGCTGACACTCACCGCGGCAACCCATGTCCTGCATCTCGACCGGTGGTGGAATCCGGCGGTGGAAGAACAAGCCACCGACCGTGCCTTCCGTATCGGCCAGCGGCGCAGCGTCCAGGTGCGGAAGTTCGTCTGCCCAGGGACCATCGAGGAGCGGATCGACGCCGTCATCACCAAGAAGGAAGCGCTGGCCGATCTCGTCGTCACCGACGGGGAGGACTGGCTCACGGAGCTGTCCACCGATTCATTGCGCGAGGTCTTCGCGCTCGGGCGGGAGGCCGGCGATGACTGACGGATTCCGCCGCGCACTCGACGAACTGGGCGTCCACAAAGGACTGGTGCCAGCCTGCCGGGTCGACACGCTCACGATCGGGCCCGGCGCCGCGGTCGCCCGTGTCCGGGTGACCCGGCAGCGGTTCTACGAGGTCCGCATCGGCCTGCCGACGTTCGGCAAACAGGTGTGGACGGCGGTCATCGCCGCCGTCGCCGCGGACGAGAGCGCGAAGACGGCCTTGCTCGACGGCCGGATCCCGGACGACATCGATCGCTTCTTCGCCGCTGAGCAGGTGCCCCTGTTCCCCGAAGCGGCGTGGGAACTGTCGCTGGACTGCACGTGCCCCGGCACTCGCGTTCCTTGTGATCACCTCGTCGCCGGGCTGATCGCGCTCGAAGACGAGGCGGACCCGTTCGCGATCTTCACGCTCCGCGGCCGCGACCGTACGGCCTTGCTCGACGAGATCGGGCGGCAGGCGGGCACCCGGGTGAGCGCCCAGACGGCAGAGGCCGAGACGCCCGGCCTCGACGAGGTGATGGACGACTTCTTCGGCTGGGGCCCGGCCGGTGACGTCACGAACATGCGACGGCCTCGGGCCGGGGACCCGTTGGGACTACTCGATGAGGTCCCGCCGCTCAAGGCCACAGTGGACGGAACCTCGGTCACCGCCCTGCTGCGACCGCTCTACCGGGCGATCACCGATCAGGCGAAGTAGGCGTCGACGACCTCGTCGTCCACTTCGGACAGTGTGGCGGGGGACCACTTCGGGGAGCGGTCCTTGTCGATGATCTGTGCCCGGATCCCCTCGGCGAACTCGGCGGTGGAGAACGCGTGCGTCGAGATCCGGAGCTCCTGCGCCAGCGCGGTTTCCAGATCGGGCATCGCGGCGGCCGACCGGAGCGCACGCAAGGTCACCTTGAGCGCGGTCGGCGACTTCGCCTCGATCTCCTTGGCCGCGGTGGCCGCGACGTCACCCTCGGCGTGGAGCCTGGCCAGGATCTCCTCGACGGTGTCCGCCGCGTAGCATCGGTCGATCCAGGTGGCGTCGGCGGCCAGCGTGCTCGGCGGCGCGGGTTCGGCGATCAGCGCCAGCGCGTCGTCCGGGGAACGGGCGGCCAGCGCGTCGAGCAGGTCCGGGATCCGTTCGCTGGGGACGAAATGGTCGGCGAGTCCACAGTGGATCGCGTCGGGACCCGAGATCGCCCCGGCGGTGAGTGCGATATGCGTACCGAGTTCGCCGGGTGTGCGGGACAACAGATAGGTGCCGCCGACGTCCGGGACGAAGCCGATCCCGGTCTCGGGCATGCCGACCCGGGAGCGTTCGGTGACGATCCGGTGGCTGCCGTGCGCGGAGACGCCGACGCCGCCACCCATGACGAGCCCGTCCATCAGCGCGAGGTAGGGCTTCGGATAGCGCGAGATCACGGTGTTGAGGTGATACTCGTCGGCCCAGAACCGCAGGGACGCGGTGCCTCCGCCGCGGGCGTCCTCGTAGATGGCGCGGATGTCGCCGCCCGCGCACAGCCCGCGATCGCCGGCGCCGTCGATCAGCACGGCGCGGACACCCGGGTCGGTGCGCCACGTTTCGAGGTGGTCGAGCATGGCGAGGACCATGCCGTGGTTCAGCGAGTTCAGCGCACGCGGCCGGTTCAGCGTGATCCGGCCGATTCCGCTCTCGACGAGGAACTGGACGTCATTCACGAAGCCACCCTAAAAGTAGGACGTCCGACCATGTGGAGCTTGTGGCGCACGCCTCAGCGCGCGGGAATTCTGGTAATCATCGGATATGAGCGAACAGCCGACGGCGGCGGAGCTTGCCGACGAACTCCTCGACGTCCTCGCGACCGAGATGCCCTTGATGGCGACTTTCGACAACATCCCGGGACACGACCACGAGTTGCGGGACGTCTCGGAGGCCGGTGACGACCGGCTGAGGGAGCGGGCCGTCCGCATCGCCGGGCACGCCGCCCGCTCCACGGATCCGGACCGGATCACCCTCGGTGTCGTCGCCCATCACGCGGAATCGCTGCTGACCAGGCTTGATTCGCGGAAGACCGAGTACACCCTCGCCGATCAGATGGCGGCCGAGGGGACCGGTGTGCTGTCCTGGCTTCCGCAGTTAGAGCCGTCGGGGGAGCAGGCGGAAGAGGACTATCTGGCCAGGCTGGCGGCGTTTCCGGAGTTCTTCGGGGCGCTGGCCGATCGTCATCGCGCCGGGATCGCGGCGGGCCGGACCCCGGTGGAACGGGCGGTGCGCGGCGCGATCGACCACGTCGACCGGTTCCTGGCCACCGAACCCAATCCACTGCTCGTCCCACCGCTGACCGGTGACCGCGCGGAACGACGGCAGCGGCTGTTCACCGAGCAGGTGCGCCCGGCGCTCGTCGCCTACCGCGAAGTGCTCGCCCGCGAGATCGCCGGACGCGGCCGTCCCGACGACCGGCCAGGCCTCTGCTGGCTGGACGGTGGCAAGGAAAGCTACGCGGGCCTGGTCAGGACGCACACCACCACCGGGATCTCGCCGGAGGAACTGCACCGGACCGGCCTCGAACTCGGCCGGGAGCTGGACGAGGAGTACCGGCGGCTCGGTGCGGCCGTGTTCGGCGAGGACGACCCCGTCGCGGTCCGGCGGCGGATGCGCACCGATCCGTCGCTGTGCTGGCGGGACGCGGACGAGATGATCGCGACAGCCACGGAAGCGGTCGCGCGGGCCACGGCCGCCGCTCCCGGCTGGTTCCGCCGGGTGCCGTCGGCCGAATGCGTCGTGCGTGCCGTGCCGGAAGCCGACGGGCCTTCCGCCGCGCAGGCGTACTACATGCCCCCGTCGGCTGACGGCGGCCGTCCCGGCGTCTACTCCACCAACACCTACCGGGTGACCGAACGGTTCCGGTTCATCGCCGAGTCGGTCGCTTTCCACGAAGCTGTTCCAGGACACCATTTCCAGGCTTGCGTGTCCTACGAACTGGAAGACGTGCCGCGGCTGCGCAAGCTCGTCCCGCTCTCGGCGTTCGACGAGGGCTGGGCGCTCTACACCGAGCGGCTCGCCGACGAGATGGGTCTGTATTCCGACGACGTCATGCGGCTGGGCATGGTCGCCGAGGACTCGTTGCGTGCGGCGCGGCTCGTCGTCGACACCGGGCTGCACGCGTTGGGCTGGACCCGGCAGCAATGCGTGGACTACCTCGCCGAGCATTGCGTGCTGAGCGACGTCGAGGTGCAGTCCGAGACCGACCGGTACATCGAATGGCCCGGTCAGGCCCTGTCGTACATGACGGGCAGGCTGGAAATCCAGCGACTGCGAGCTTTCGCCGAGGAGCAACAGGGCGAAGCCTTCGACATCCGGGATCTCCACGACGTCGTGCTGAGGAACGGGCAGGTGCCGCTGCCCGTGCTCGGCGACATCGTGCGGGAGTGGGTGGCCGGCACGCGGCGCCGGGAGTGACCCCGGCGCCGCGTGTCCGGGCTCAGTCGCGCTTCGCGAGCGTCGCGACTTCGGCGTCGGTCAGCGGCCGGTCGTAGAGCCGGACGTCGTCCACCGCGCCGCGCAGGAAGTCGACCTGCTGACCGCCGTACTGCCCGCGGCCGATCACCGTGTGCCCGGTGCTCGGCGCGGCGGAGCAGGCGTTCTGCGCGGCGACCTTCTTACCGTCGACGTAGAGCGACAACGTGCCCGCCTTGACGTCGCGGACGCCGGTCAGGTGATACCAGCGGCCGACCTCCGGCTTCTCCGGCGACAGGGCACGGAGGCCGACGAAGCTCATCGCCCACCGCTGGTCCTGTCCGGAGTACTGCAGGAAGAACGCGCTGTCGCGGCCGGTGTCCTGGCTGACGACGGTCTGGAACGCGCCGCTCGCCTCGTCCAGCTTGGCCCACGCCGAAACCGAGTAGCTGCCGGCCGTGTTCACGAGGTTCGCCCCGGTGTCGGCCTGCCCGTTGCCCGCGAAGGCCAGCGCGCCGCCCTGGACACCGCCCGCCCACTGCGCGTTCGTCAGCGTGGCGTGCGCGGTGCCGACCGAGTCCTTGGCGCTGGATCCGGTGCCCTCGTCGAACTTGTAGGCGTGCACTCCGTCGATCCCCGGAGTGCCGGGACCCGGGTCGGGCGCGCCCGAGCCGCTGCCGTCGGCGTTGCGGATGATCGCCTGGTTGACCGCCCGCACCTGGGCGAAGTCCATCTTCTTCACCTGCCTGTCGTAGGTGAAGAAGCCGTTGACCTCGTGTTCGACGTCGGTGATCTGCGTGTAGATCGAGCCGCTGATTCCGCAGCTCTGCGCGGACGCGAGCACCTCGCGCTGATTCTGGACGTAGCGGCTGTTCAGCGTCGCCTGGTCCTTCACCATCTCGTAGGCGTGGCCTTCGCCGAACCACATGTGGTTCTCGACTTCGAGGCCGTAGCCGCCGTGTTCGCCGTCGATCGAGATCCGCTTGGCGTCGGGCATCGGCTTGGCGGGGCCGGGATAGGCGTGCCAGTCGATGACGTCACCCTTGCCGGAGTCGCCGAGCGAGTCACAGCAGTTGACGCCGCTGTGCGCGTTGACCAGCCGCGTCGGATCCTGGGCTTTGACGTCGTCCGCGATCTTGCCGGTGGTCTCGCGCGACCACTCGCCCCAGCCTTCGTTGAACGGCACGTAGCCGACGATCGAGGTCCAGTTCTTCTTCTGCTCCACCAATTCCTTCAGTTCGACCTGGAACTGCCGCTGCGCGTCGGCGGGCGGACGTCCGCCGGTGCGCATCGACGGCATGTCCTGCCAGACGAGTAGGCCCAGTTTGTCGGCGTGGTGGTACCAGCGGTCGGGTTCGGTCTTGATGTGCTTGCGGACCGTGTTGAAGCCGAGGACCTTGTGCTGTTCGAGGTCGAAGCGCAGCGCCTGGTCGGTCGGCGCGGTGTAGATGCCGTCCGGCCAGTATCCCTGGTCCAAAGTGGACTGCAGGAAGAGGATCTTCCCGTTGAGGGTGAACCGGAGTTTGCCGTCGGCGCCCTTGGCGGTGCCGAATTCGCGCATGCCGAAGTAGGACGACACCTTGTCGACGGTGCGGCGGCCGTCCTTCAGTTCGACGTCGAGGTCGTAGAGGAACGGCGAATCCGGCGACCAGAGCTTCGCGTTGGGCACCGGCAGGGAGAGCGTCCCGGCCGCGGACGCCTTGGTGCGGCTGACGACCTTCCTGCCGTCGCGGACCACGGCCTCGGCGGTGAGCCCGGAGTTCCCGCCGGTGTCCACGGTGAGCTTGAGCGTGGAGGACTTGAGGTCGGGCACCATGCCGAGCGTGCCGATATGCTTCGCCGCGACCGGTTCCATCCAGACCGTCTGCCAGATACCCGAGGCGCCCTCGTAGAAGATGCCGCGATCGGGGACCAGCCGCTGCTTGCCGACGGGCTGCCAGGTCGCGTCGGCGCGGTCCTCGACGCCGACGATGATCTCCTGCTCTCCGTGGGGTTTCAGCGCCGAGGTCACGTCCGCGGAGAACGCGCCGTAGCCGCCTTGGTGCGCGGCCACCTCCTTGCCGTTGACGTAGACCTTCGCCTGGTAGTCGACGGCGCCGAAGTTGATCCGGAGTGTGTTGTCCCTGCCGACGTTCCAGTGCCGGGGCACGGTGAACGTCCGCCGGTACCACATGTAGTCCTCGTGCCGCTGGATCCCGGAAAGCGCCGATTCGGTGGGGTAGGGGACCAGGATCCTCTCGGCGAGCTTCTCGCCGAAGGGCGGGGCCTCGCCTGGCGCGGCGCCGGCGAACTCCCAGACCCCGTTGAGGTTCTGCCAGTTCTCGCGCACCAGTTGCGGCCGGGGGTACTCGGGCAACGCGTTGGTGGGCGACACCTGGTTCGTCCACGGGGTGGTCAGGCGTGGCTTGCCCATCTTCCAGCCGCTCTCCGCGGCCGTCGCGGCCCCCGACGTCAACGCCAGCGCGGAGGCCACCGCGACCGCGGCCGCCAGTGTTTTCCGGAAACGTCTCGTCTTGCGGGGACGGTGTGGTGACAACGTTGGCAACATCTGCTCGACACCCTTCTCCGGGGGCGGCCCGCCTCGGCGGAGGTGCGCCTCCCACTGGACCTGTGCAGGCGTGAAACCACGACCCCGTGGCCGGGGGAACCGGTGTGAGCCGGGCCACGGCTGGTCGTCAGGATGTTTTTACATCGTTGATACAACGTTGTAAAGCGTCGAAGGCCTCGAATCGGTCCTGGGCGGGAGAGCTGTCCGGTGTGTCAGGAGCGGTGGATTTCCCGCAGCCACTCGCCGAGTTCGCGGTAGTCGGCGCCGGTCAGGCCGTGCCGGGGATCGACGCGGTGCAGCAGGGCCGGCCCGGCGTGGTGGCCGGACACCCAAGCGCGATCGATCTCGGAGATCTCGTCGTCGACCCAGGCGAACGGGCGGTTCTGGGCGTGTTCCAACAGAGGTCGGGTCTTCCAGTGCAGGCCGATGCGAGCGTCGGTCTCGTCGGTGCCGGAGGGCCCGGGCCAGTCCACCACCGGCAAGCGGGGCAGGCTGAGTCTCGGTGCGAGAGCGTCGTTGGCGTCGTGCATCCATGTCGTGGCCCAGACGAGTTCTCCGGGGAGTGCCTTCAGTCGTGGTCCATGCGAGGGATCAAGCCTGCCGAGAAGCGGATTTTCGTCATCCCGTGGCGGGGGGCCGAACAACGGGTAGCGGGAAGGTTCCAGCCCGAACGGAATGAGCGGGCCATCCACGTCGAGGTAGATCAGGGGATCTGGTGCCACGGCGGCACACGCTATCGGTGTTCATTGACACGATAACTGACCGATAAGTAACTTACTGGGCAGTCAGATCGAACGGAGGCGACGATGCCGACCGAAGAGCGGTCTTGGTGGGGCTGGGGCACCGTCGACGGCGAACTGTCGCGAGAGGAGTCCGACGCGCTGGTCGCCCGCACCGCGGGTGTGCTGCCCGGTCACGACTTCACCGACCACGCCCCGCCCGACCCGGCGGAGCTCGGCGTCCCGGCATCGCGGATCCACCTGCCCGCGACGCTCGCCCCGCTGTGCAGTGACGTACCGGTCGACCGGCTGTCCCACGCCCGCGGCAAGGCGTTCCGCGACGTCGTCCGCAATCTGCTCGGGCAGGTCGACCACGTCCCGGATCTGGTCGCCTGCCCGCGTACGGAACAGGACGTCGTCGACCTCCTCGACTGGTGCGCCGCTTCCGGTACCGCGCTGATTCCTTACGGCGGCGGCAGTTCCGTGGTCGGCGGGATCGAGCCGCGATTCGACGGTCCGGCGATTTCGATGGATCTGGCGGGACTCGGCGAGGTACTCGAAGTGGACACGGTCAGCCGTGCGGCGCGGATCCAGGCCGGGATCTTCGGGCCGGCACTGGAAGACCGTCTTCGCCCGCTGGGGCTGACCCTGCGGCATTTCCCGCAGTCGTTCGCCCATTCGACGCTCGGCGGGTGGCTCGCGACCCGTGCTGGCGGCCATTTCGCCACGCTCGCGACGCATATCGACGATCTCACCGAAGCGCTGCGCGTCGTCACGCCCGCCGGGATCAGCGAATCGCGACGCCTGCCGGGATCGGGCGCCGGTCCTTCGCCGGACCGGATGTTCCTCGGCTCCGAAGGCACGCTCGGCGTGATCACCGAAGCCTGGATGCGTCTGCAGGACCGGCCGGTGTGGCAGGTGACCGCGTCCGTGGCTTTCGAACGGCAGGAGGACGCGGTCGCCGCCACCCGCGCGATCGCGCAGTCCGGGCTGTACCCGTCGAACTGCCGCCTCCTCGACCCGGCGGAGGCTCTCATCAACGCGGGCGCGAGTGTGGGCGGCGGTCTGCTGCTGGTCGCGTTCGAATCCGCCGATCACCCCGTCGATGTCTGGCTCGACCGCGCGCTCGAACTGACCGCCGGCCACGGCGGTGTCATGAAAGCCAGGCGCAGCAAGGATTCCGCCGGTCAGGACAGCGCTTCGACGTGGCGGTCGTCCTTCCTGCGGATGCCCTATCAACGCGACGCGCTCGCCCGCCGGTCGCTGATCGTGGAGACCTTCGAGACCGCGTGCACTTGGGACGATCTCCCGGAGTTCCACGACGCGATCACCTCGGCGGCGCGCACCGCGATCGACGAGGTGTGCGGCGGCGCCGGTGTCGTCACGTGCCGGTTCAGCCACGTGTACCCCGACGGTCCCGCGCCCTACTACGGGATCTACGCCGCCGGGCGCTGGGGGAGCACGGTCGCCCAGTGGGACGAGATCAAGTCGGCGGTTTCCGAGGCGATCGCGGGCCACGGCGGCACGATCACCCATCACCACGCCGTCGGCCGCGATCACCGGCCCTGGTACGACCGGCAGCGTCCGGACCCGTTCGCCACCGCGTTCGCCGCAGCCAAAGCCGCGCTCGACCCGGCCGGGATCCTCAATCCCGGGGTGCTGATCGGCTGACCGGCGGGTGGACGAACGACGTCAGCAGCGCGGTGAACCGCATGGCGGCCAAGGACAACGTCCGTCCGGCCATGGTCTGCACCTGGGCTTCGCGTTTGCGGAACACGGCGTTGTCGAGCAGGACGTAGGCGACGCCTTCGGTGGCCGCGTCCTGGTCGATGTCACCCAGACCGCCGACGAGCGCGATCCCGCCGCCGCACCGGACGAACTCGTACTTCGGGCTCAGTTCGTTGCACTCCAGCACCGGATGGGTGGTGAGATTCTCGATCCGGGCGGCGATCTCGAACAGGTCGCGCAGACTCTGGCCCGGCGCCGGGAGCGCGAGCGGGTGACGGCACAGTTCGGCGAGTTCGACGGAGTCGTGGCTGGTCAGCGGATGATCGAGCGGGACGATCGCGTACACCGGGACGACGACCGCACTCTCGACCCGCACCCCGTGCTGAGGCCCGGTCGCGAACGTGACGGCGACGTCGGCCGCGCCTTCGAGCACCCGTCGAGTCGCTTCTTCCCTGGTGACGACGTCGATGTGGAACGTGACGTCGTGCTCGCGCCGGAAGGCGGCGATCGCCTGCGGGACCACGCGGCGGGCGAACCCCTCGGAGCAGGCGATCGTCAGGGACCGGGCGTGCAAGCCGCGGCCGGTACGGAGTTCGTCGACGAGAACGGCCGATTCGGCCTCGCTGCGCCGGACGTGGTCGAGCAGCCGGGTCCCGGCCTCGGTCGGCACCATGCCGCGCGGATGCCGGACGAACAACGGCACGCCGAGACCCGCTTCCAGTTTGGCGATCTGGCGGCTGATCGCCGACGGCGCCACCGTCAGTTCCGTCGCCGCCTCGGACACCGAACCGGTGCGGGCGACTTCGAGGAAGTACGTCAACGCGATCGGCAGTAGTCGCATCAGATCTCCGCGGGTTTGCCTCAATGAGAACGCGGAGCACGGTAAACGGCAATGGTCCGGATGCGCAAACCGACTTACGCTCCTTTGCGACACTTGACGAGCGAATCGGGAGACAACGCGGTGATCCCTGCGGAACTGGTCGCGAAGGCCCACGAGCACGTCGATTCGGGAGCGTTCTTCGCCGAACTCGCCGAGCTCGTCCGATATCCGACCGTGAGTGACCATCCGAGCGGTCGCGTTGCCATCAAGGCATACCTCGACGAGGTTCTGGCCCCGGCGCTCACCGCGCTCGGCTGTTCCGTGGGGATCCATCCCAATCCGGACCCCGGCGGCGGCCCGTTCCTGATCGGTACCCGGATCGAATCGCCGCGGCTGCCGACACTCCTGTGCTACGGCCACGCTGACGTCGTCGATGGGCACGAAGGCCGCTGGAGCGGTGGCCGGGATCCGTGGACGCTGACCGCCGACGGCGAACGCTGGTACGGCCGCGGTTCGGCGGACAACAAGGGACAGCACCTGATCAACCTGACCGCGCTCAGGCTGCTCCTCGCCGAGACGGGTTCGCTCGGGTTCAACCTCAAGTTCCTGTTCGAGACAGGGGAAGAGATCGGCTCGCCGGGGCTGGACGAGTTCGTCTCGGCGCACCGGGAGGCGCTGAGCGCCGACGTCCTCATCGCCTCCGACGGTCCGCGCCTGGACGCGGCGACGCCGACACTGTTCCTCGGCGCGCGGGGCAGTGTCCGGATCGCCCTCGACGTCGACCTCCGCCCCGACGCCTACCACTCGGGGAACTGGGGCGGCGTGCTGCGCAACCCAGCCACCACCCTCGCCGGGGCGATCGCCTGTCTCGTCGACGGACACGGCCGCGTCCAGGTGCCGGAGCTCCTGCCGCCCGAGCTCCCGGACAGCGTCCGCACGGCGCTCGCCGAACTCGAGATCGGGAACAAGCCGGGAGATCCGGCGCTGGACGCGGGCTGGGGCGATACCGGGTTGACCGCGGCCGAGCGGCTGTACGGCTGGAACACCCTCGAAGTCCTCTCGCTCGGCGCCGCGGACATCGGCAGGCCGGTCAACGCCATTCCCGGCCGCGCGCGGGCGATGCTGCAACTGCGCTACGTCGCGGGCACCGACGTCGACGGAGTGGGCGAGGCGATCACGAAACACCTTGCCGCACAGGGATTTTCCATGGTCGACGTGACCGCCGAGGGCAGTTTCCGCGCCAGCCGCACCCCGGTCGACGACCCGTGGGTCGGCTGGGCGAAGAGCGTCCTCGACGAGGTTTCCGATCGGCGAGTGGCGATTCTGCCGAGTTTCGGCGGGGGACTGCCGAACCACGTGTTCACCGACCTCCTCGGACTTCCGACGCTGTGGCTGCCGCACTCCTATCCCGGATGTCTGCAACACGCGCCCGACGAACACCTGCTCGCGCCGATCGCCCGCGAGGGGATCGTTCTCGCCGCGGCGCTGTTCCACGCGCTCGGACAGCGCGGCGGGGAGGCATGATGAGCGAGCGGACGGTGGCCAGGGCGCGCACTCCGTCGTCCACCCGGCGCGCGATCGCCGCCGCGACCATCGGCAACGCGCTCGAATGGTTCGACCTCGGCGTCTACGCGCTGATGGCGGCCTATATCGGCAAAACCTTCTTCCCCGGCGGGAACGCGGCCGTCCAGCTCGTGCAGGCGTACGCGGTCTTCGGCATCACGTTCCTGGTGCGTCCGCTCGGCGGTCTCGTGCTCGGCGCCTACGCCGACCGGTTCGGCCGCAAGAAGGCGCTGGTGCTCACCATCTGGCTGATGGTCGCCGGGACGTTCTTGCTGGCGGTGATGCCGAGCTACGCGACGATCGGCTTCCTCGCGCCGGTCGGCGTGATCGTCGCGCGGTTGATCCAGGGCTTCGCCGCGGGCGGGGAATTCGGGGCGGCCACGTCGTTCCTGATCGAACAGGACGATCGCCGCAAAGGCTTCCTCGGCAGTTTTCAGTTCGCCAGCCAGGGTTTCGCGACCCTGATGTCCGCCGGGTTCGCCGCCGGCCTGACCGCTTCGCTGAGCGCCGACGCGATGACGTCCTGGGGCTGGCGGATCCCGTTCGTCTTCGGGTTGCTCGTCGGCCCGGTCGGCTACTACATCCGGCGCCATGTCGACGAACCCGAGGCCACGAAGGAGAATCAGCCGAAGTCCACGCCGGTCCGGACGTTGTTCCGCTTCCAGTGGGGCGGGCTGCTGATCGCCGGGGGTGCGCTGGTCGTCTCGACTTCGCTGAACTTCATCCTTCAGTCGCTGCCGACGTTCGCGATCAAGAATCTCGGCCTGGACGACTCGCTTTCGTTCGTGGCACTGATGATCACCGCCGCCATCCTGACCGTCGTGACACCGATCGTCGGGCTGCTCACCGACCGGCACGGCCGCATCAGGATCATGATCGGTGCCGCGGCGGTGATCGGGGCAGGCGTGGTGCCGCTGTACCTGTGGGTCACCACGTCGCCGTCGTTCCTGACCCTCACGATCACGATGACGATCCTGGGGCTGCTGAAGGCCATCTACTTCGGGGCGCTTCCGTCGGTGATGGCGGACGTGTTCCCGGCGCACACCAGGGCGACGGGACTTTCGTTCGCCTACAACGCCACCGTCGGGATCTTCGGCGGGTTCACGCCGACCATCGCGACCGCGATGATCGCGGCCACCGGTTCACCTGTTTCGCCTGGTTACTACCTTTTGGCGACCGCGTCGTTGAGTATTGTCGCGCTGGTCGCGGCGAATCGGCGGCGCGGGATTCGCTGAAGTCAGCGTTGAGTCCAGAGTGGACGGACGATGGGACCTTGTTCGAGGGTTCGGCGAGGGCGGTGTGCTGCCTCGGGCCCAGTCCGGACGGCCTGCGATGAGGTGACAGCAGTGCCGTCGGTTTCTTGACACGTGGGCATGCCGAAGGGCCCGTCGCCGGTATGTGGTCGGCGGGCTCTTCGGGGTCAGCGGTGGTTGCGGCGGGGTGTTTGTAGTGGGTCGAGGTATTGGGGTGGGGTGTTTGTAGTGGGTCGAGGTATTGGGGTGGGGTGAATTCGGGTCGTCCGTTGGTCATGCGGATCTGCCAGCCGGATTGTCCGTGGATGACCATGTGGTGGTAGCGGCAGAGTAGGCAGAGGTTGTCGAGGTCGGTGTCACCCAGCTGGCCCCACGGCAAAATATGGTGGGCCTCACAATGCTTCGGTCGTCGATGGCATCCGGGGAAGGCGCAGCCGTGGTCGCGGAGGTTCAGGGCGCGCCGTTGTGCAGGGGTGACGCTGCGGGCGGCTCGGCCGATGTCGAGGGGTTCGCTTTCGGAGCCAAGGACAGCGGGAATGATCTTCGCGTCACACGCAAGCATCCGCGCGTGCCGTGCGGTGATCTGCGAAACCTCGTCCACGCAGGCCGCTCCGAGTCCGGAGGTCAGGGTTTCCAGGGGGATGGTGACCACAATGGTGGTGCGATCTCCGGACAGGGTGGGGGCCTTGTCGTTGGTCATCGCGTAGTGGATGGCGTCGAAGAGCGCGTCGCCATTGCGCTCGCCTGGCGTGCGCGGGTCGCGGTTGCCGTCCTCATCTATGGGTCTTCGCTGTCCCCAGGTTTCGAACAACGCGTTCGCGCGCGCCCCGAATTCGGGGTCCAGTAAGCCATTGAGTCGCCACCAGCCATCGTCGCGTTTGCGCAGATACACCTCGCGTGAGGGTGGTTTGAGGTCGTCGTCTTTCGGCTCGTTCCCATCGGGATCCAGGTGCGCCAGGAGTTCGGCGCCGACGTTGGTGATCTCCTGTGGCCCGGCGTGGCGGGCCAGGGTCACCAGGATCTGTTCGGCGCCGGTCCGGTCGTCGTCTGTGGCGTCGGCGGGGATTTTCTTCAGCACGGCGAGGATGGGGTCGAGTTGCTGATGCCCGAGGTCGCCCTCCGCGGCCGCGGCTCCGGCGAGCGGCGCGGACGCGGGTGCGGGAGTGCCATCCAGATTTCGGCTCTCGTTCAGCGCCAGCGCTCGCGAGACGGTGTCGCTGGCTTCTTTGGGGCTGATGCGGGCGGTTTCGGCGAACCAGCCCGCCGTCGATCCGTGTCCGAAGAGTTCCATCGGGCCGCGCGATTCGATCTCGACCAGGTACTGGCCGACCTCCGCCAAAGCCTGTCGTGCCACCGACAACCGCTCGACCACACCGTGCGCGAGCTCGCGCGCACCGGCGCGCCACAGCTCCTGCGGCGGTTCGAGGATGCGTTGGTTGGACACCCCACAAGAATATCAGCAATCGAACAAGTGTGCTAATATGAAAGGCGCTCCATAAACGGTTTCGCATTCTGGTGATTTGGACAAGGCGGCCTGGGCGTGTCAGGAATTATTGGGATGTAAGGAAAGTGGCGGGTGGCGAAGTTCGTTTCGCAACGTCCGGCCCTTTGGTAAGGAAGGGCCCTTCGCTACCTTGTCGACCGCCTTCCTTGTCCCACGATAACTCGCGGGAGATCCGATGTGGACAGAGCTCACAGCTCCCGGAGCAGATACCGCTGCAGCTTCCCGCTCGCATTGCGCGGCAACGCCTCGATGAACCGCACGCGCCGCGGATACTTGTACGGCGCAGCGGTCGCTTTGGCGTGGGCCTGCAGTGCCCGCACGAGATCCGCGCCCGGCTCGATACCGGGCCGGGGGACGACGAACGCCGTCACGACCGAACCGCGATCGGGATCCGGTGTGCCGATCACGGCGCATTCGTCCACATCCGGATGGGTGAGCAGGACCTCCTCGACCTCGGGGGCGGCGATGTTGTACCCCGACGAGATGATCATGTCGTCGCTGCGCGCGACGAACCGGAAGTAGCCGTCGGCGTCGCGAACATAGGTGTCGCCGGTGAAGTTCCAGCCGCCGCGGACGTAGTCCTGCTGGCGCGGATCTTCGAGGTAGCGGCAACCGGTGGGCCCTCGCACCGCGAGGAAACCGGGAGTTCCGTCGGGAACGGGGGAACCGTCGACATCGAGGACGGCCGCCTGGTAGCCGGGTACGACTTTGCCGGTGGCGCCGGGACGCGCGTCGCCGTCGGCGGCGGAGATGAACACGTGCAGCATTTCGGTGCTGCCGAGCCCGTCGATGAGCGGCCGCCCGACGGTCTCGCGGTACTGCTCGGCCACGGCGGCGGGAAGCGACTCGCCCGCGGAGACGGCCCGGCGTACTCCGGCGAGCAGTCGTCCGTCGCCGGCGTTCAGGATCGCCCGGTACGCGGTCGGGGCGGTGAAGAGGACGCTGACGCTCTTTTCGGCGACGATGGTGGCGAGTTCCGCCGGAGTGGCGCGCTCGACGAGCAGCGTCGCCGCGCCAGCCCGGAGAGGGAAGACCAGAAGACCGCCGAGGCCGAAGGTGAAGGCCAGGGGCGGCGTACCGCAGAAAAGGTCGTCGGACGTCGGGCGCACGATGTGGCGGGAGAACGTGTCGGCGATCGCGAGCACGTCTCGATGGAAGTGCATCGTCGCCTTCGGGGATCCCGTCGTGCCGGAGGTGAAGGCCAGCAGGGCGACGTCGTCGGCCGCGGTCGGGACGTCGGCGAACGTCGCCGGATACCGGTCCGCCCGGGCAGCGAGTTCCGTTCCGTAGGACACGACGGGGAGATCGGGCGGGAGTTCGTCCAGTAGCCGTTCGTCGCAGATCGCGACCGCGGGTTTCGCGCGGCCGACGATCTTGTCGAGTTCGGTGCGCCGCAGCATCGGCATGGTCGTGACGGCCACCGCGCCCGCCTTGAGCACGGCCAGCCACGCCGTCGCGAGCCAGGGCGTGTTGGTGCCCCGCAAGAGCACGCGGTCGCCGGGAACCACGCCGAAATCGGTGACCAGGACGTGGGCGACGCGGTTCGCGCGGGCCAGGACTTCGCCGTAGGTCCACGTTTCGGTGGGGGAGAGCAGACACGGCCTGTCGTGGCCGAGTCGCGCGGCGGTGTCGTCGAGCAGGGCGGTCGCGGCGTTCAGCCTGTCGGCGTACCGGAGTTCCGGAAGGTCGAAGACGAACTCCGGCCACTGGTCTGCGGGCGGCAGCCGGTCACGGCAGAACGGGTCGACGTGCGCACTGGGAGAAAGCCTCATCGTCGCCGCTCCTCGGTCCGGCCGTGCCCCCTCCCGCGAAGGTAGCACTTGTTACGACCGTCGAGAAGACGCGATGAAGCTCAGGGGACGAGGTCGGCCACGGCCCGGTGCAAAGTGGCGCGCACGGTTTCGGCGTCGTCGAGGTTTCCGCCGTGAAGCGCGCCGTCGCGGAGGAGGACGAGAGTGCGGGCGGCGTGCTCGGGATCGGCATGACCCGCCTCGCGCGCCAAGTCGCGAAGCGCGCCGAAGAACCAGTTCCGGTGGTCGTCGATGACTTGGCGGACCTGGTGCGCGGGGTCGGGATATTCGGCCGCGGCGTTGAGGAACTGGCAGCCGCGGAAGTCGTCGTCGAGTGTCCGGTCGCCGATGATGCCCAGTGCGGCGAGCAGTGCTTCGCGCGCGGATTTCCCTTGCGTCGCCGCGTCGACGCCCGCGCGGATCCGGTCGCTCGTGGCGCTCAGGTAGGCGGCGACGAGGTCGTCCTTGGTGGGGTAGTGGCGGTAGAACGTCGCCCTGGTCACGGCCGCTTCGGAGACCAGGCGCTCCACACCGACGGCATGGATGCCCTCGGCGTAGAAGAGCCGTGACGCTGTCTCGAGCAGCCGGAGCTTCGGGTGGACGTCCCGGTCGACAGTCGGCATCTTTCAACCTTAGAGAAAGAACGGTCATTCCACCAGGTCGCCTTCGTCACGTTGCGGAAGGGCTCTCGGGCGAGCATTGTTCAGGCAGAAAGACCGATCGTTCTCCCTGAGTCTGAAGGAGTCATCATGAGCAACCAGAAGCCCACCATCGTCCTGGTCCACGGCGCTTTCGCCGACTCGTCGAGCTGGAACGGCGTCGTCCCGAAGCTGCGTGAGCAGGGCTATCGCGTGCTGGCCGCTTCGAACCCGCTGCGTGGCATCGAGTCCGACGCGGACTACGTCGCCGACGTCGTCAACGGCGTGGACGGCCCGGTCGTGCTGGCCGGGCACTCCTACGGCGGCGTGGTGATCAGCCGCGCGGCCGCCACCGCGCCGAACGTCAAGGCGCTCGTCTACATCGCCGCCTTCCAGCCGGAAGCGGGGGAGAGCGTGTTCGAGCTGTCCGGCCGGTTCGAGGGCGGCAAGCTCGGCCCGGACACCACGAACGTCCTGGCCGCGCAAGGCGAGCTGTCGATCAAGCCCGAGAACTTCTCGGACGTGTTCGCGGCCGACGTCCCGGTGGAGACCGCGGACGTCATGGCGGTCACCCAGCGTCCGGTCACCGAGCGCGCGCTCGCCACGCCGTTCGACGGCGAGCCGGCGTGGAAGAACCTGCCGTCGTGGGCGCTGATCGCCGAGCAGGACCACGCGATCCCCGCTGCCGCGCAGGTGTTCATGGCCGAGCGTGCCGGTTCGGAAGTCACCAGGGCCGACGCTTCGCACGCTGTCTCGGTCTCGCGGCCGGACGTCGTCGCGGAGGTCCTCCTCGCGGCGGCTGCCAAGGTCGCTTGACAGGCGAAACCCTCCCCGGAGAGACTGCTAAAACGTTTTGGCAGCCTCTCCGGGGAGAACCGCATGAAGGTCTTGGTGCTCGATTCAAGCCCGCGTCGTGAAGGCAATTCCTGGGCGCTCGCGCAGGCGCTGGCCAAGGGAGCGGACGAAGCCGGGCATACGGTCGGCTTCGTCCGCCTCTCCGACTTCGTCGAGTCGCCGCTGGGCGACTGCCGCGAATGCCGGTTGAGCGACCGGTCCTGCGGTATCGGGGACGGCTACGAGCGCCTGCTGTTCGATCACGTGCTCCCGGCGGACGCGATCGTCTACGCGACACCGTTGCACTGGTACGGCATGACCGGACGGCTGAAGTCCTTCTTCGACCGGTTGTTCTGTTACACCTCCGGCAGTTCGCCGCATACCGAGGAGGTCGTGCCGGGGTTGATGCACAAACGCGCCGCGGTGCTGATCTCGTGCGAGGAGAACTACCGCGGCGCGACGCTCGGCCTCGAGGCCCAGTTCCAGGAACTCACCCGATACCTGCGTCAGGATCTCGCCGGGATCGTGGTCGGCGTCGGCAACAGCCGGGGTGAGGTGGAGTGCGATCCCGCGCGGCCCCTGGAGGCGGCGGCGGACCTCGGCCGTAGGCTGGGCGACGCCCACGTCACCGACTATCGGCTGGACACCGACCGGCCGAACCGTGTTTGGGGACCGCCCGTGGAGGCCTGAGTGTCGCCGACCATCCGTGACGTCGCCGCCGCCGCGGGGGTTTCGATCACCACCGTTTCCCATGTGCTCAGTGGGCAAGGGCGGATCTCCGAGGAGACCCGGCAGCGTGTCGCGAGGGCGGCCGCCGAACTCGGTTACCAAGCCAGCGTGCACGCGCAGCAGCTGGTCACCCGGCGCAGCCGCACCCTGGCGATCCAGCTCGCGAACTCGGTCGACGCGAGCAGCGCCTGCGCGCTCGTGCCCAATTCGGACTACTTCCTCGAAGTCCTCAACGGCGCGGCCGAGGCCGCGTCGAAACGGTCGTACGCCCTGCTGCTGACCCCGATGGACGCCGACCTCGACCGGCTGAACGCCTTCGCCGTCGACGGCGCGATCCTGGTTGATCCCCGCGGGGACGAGCCTTTTTTCGCGACCGGATGGTGCCAGGACCGGCCGCTGGTGACCGTCGGACGTCCGATGGCGGCGCCGTGCCCGGTGCCGGTCGTCGTCGACAACGACCTCGTCGCGGCCGCTCGGCTGATGCTGGACCACTTGGCGGACAACGGTTACGAGCGGCCGTCGATGATCACCACCGACACGGCCCGCTCCTACGCGGCCGATCTGGTCGCGGGGTATACCGGCTGGATGGCGGACCGGGGGCTGGCGCCGGTGGTGGCCGAGATCGACGAGCCGCCGACCACCGAAGGCACGGCGGAGGCGCTGGGCAGGCTGCTCGACCGGCACGTGTGCCCGGACGCCGTGTTCACGACGTCGGAGAACCTGGCCCTCGGCGTCCTCCACGAGGCCCGCCGCCGACGGCTCGCGGTACCCGGCGAGCTCGGGATCTGCAGTGCGGTGGACAGCGGTTCGCTCCAGCTTGTTTCGCCGCGGGTGACCGGGATGTTCGTGCATCCGCGCGAGGTCGGCGGGCGCGCGGCCACGGCGCTGATGGACCTCGTCGAGGGAAAGGCGTCCGGCGGCGAGCCGCGCCGGATCGAAGTCCCCGTGCGGCTGAACGCGCGGGAATCGACCGCTCGCTAAGAACTCCGGCACGCCGCGACCGGCACGGCCCCGCCGTCGTCCTCGGTGGTCGCGATGAACCCGAAGGTGGTCGTCCCGCCGGCGGGCAGTACCGCGTTCCAGTCTAGTTCGGACACTCGTACGCGGTCGCCGTCCTGTGCCAGGGAACCGTTCCACAGGTTGGCGATGCGGGTGCCGGGCGGCAGCGTCCAGCTGACCTCCCAGCCGGTGAGCCGGGTGTCCTGGGCGTTCCGGACGGACACGCGGATCTCCGAGCCGCCGGGCCAGCGGTTGGCGATCTCGTACCGCGCTTCGCACACCGGTTCGGCGGCCGAAGGCAACGGCGCCGCCACCGGAGCGGCGGCATCGGGCGGGTCGCCGTCGAACAGCAGGACCCCCGCCAGCACACCGCCCGCCACGACCACCCCGCCCGCGATGGCGAACGGCAACCGCGAACGGCGGGCGGGCGCGGGAAGCCGTTTGGTGCCGGACAGGATCACCGGGCGGCCGTCGGCGACGGCGGCGAGCATCCGCTCGGCCTCGGCCATGTCCGGCCGTTCCCGCGGATCGCGCCGGAGCAGGCGCAGCAGGACGTCGGTGAGCGGGCCGGTGGACCTCGGCGGGGTGATCTCGCCGCGGGCGACCCGTTTGAGGAGCGCGATCTGATTGCCGTCGGTGCCGAACGGCGGCGCGCCCTCCAGCACGGTGTAGAGCGTGGAGCCGAGCGAGAACACGTCCGACGGGTAGCCGGGTTCCTCACCGTCGGCGACCTCGGGGGAGAGGTACGCCGGGGTGCCGACGACGAGACCGTCGCCGGTCATCGTCCCTTCGCCCGTGGCGTGGGACAGGCCGAAGTCGGCGATCTTCGCCTGCCCGTCCTCGGTGATCAGGATGTTGTTGGGCGTGACGTCCCGGTGCAGGATGCCGTCCTCGTGGGCGGCGGCCAGCGCGGAGGCGATCTGCGCGCCGAGTTCCGCGACGCGGCCCGCGGGGAGCGTGCCGTGGTCCGCGAGGAGTTCCGTCAGCGGCCGCGACGAGAGGAACTCCATGATCAGATACGGGGTTCCGTCCTGTTCGACGACGTCGTAGACGGTGACGGCGTGTGGATGCTTGAGCCGCGCGGCGACCCGGGCCTCTCGCATCGCGCGCACGATCGACCGGAACGGCGCGTCGCCCGGCGCCGTGTCCGGCAGCAACTGCTTGACCGCGACCGTGCGGTCGAGCCGCTCGTCCCGCGCTTGCCACACCACGCCCATCGAGCCCCGGCCGACCTGGTGCTCCAGCCGGTAACGACCGGCGATGATGGCGTTCCGGTTCACGGGACAACTGTATCCGCTAAGGGAGCCGAGCCTCCTCGACCGGCGCACCGGCCGTCGCGAGCCAGGCTTCGGCGAGCAGCCGATGACCCAGCGGGCTGGGGTGGACGCCGTCCGGGGCCAGCGTCGCCGCTCCGTGCTCGGCCGCCGCGCGCGGCATGAACAGGTCCGCGCGCACCAGTCGCGCGCCGAACTCGGTCGCCACGTCGATCGCCGCCTCGACGCGGGGCGCCAGATCGGCGATCCACTCCTGTTGTTCCGGCTCCACCGGCAGCAGGAACGGCGTGATCACGTACAACTCGGCCGGGAGGTGCTCCCGCGCACCGGCGAGCAACCGGGAGTAGGCGGCCCGGAACTTCCCGATCGGGCTGGACAGGCCGCGATCGAAGGTCCGCCAGGTGTCGTTGATGCCGATCTTCACCGTCAGCACCGTGGGCCGCGCCGCGAGGACGTCGGTGGCCCACCGGGCTTCGAGGTCGTAGATCCGGTTGCCGTTGATCCCCCGGTTGACGACTTCCGGACCGTCGCCGAGGAGATCCGCGATCTGCCGGACGTAGCCCCTGCCCAGCGACGCGGGGTCGGTGCGGTCACGGCTGGAGTCGGTGATGGAGTCGCCGGCGAAGAGCAGCCTGTCGGCCTCGGTGAACCTCACGCGCCCGCCTCGATCAGCTTCCGCAGTGCATCGGCCTCGCCGGGAAGCAGGTCCGGATCGTTGTCCGGGACGAACTCCAGCAGTGCGTCGAGCGGCCGTCCGGCCTTGGCGAGCAGGCCGAACGCCCGCGTCCACAGGTCCGCCCGGAAGGTCAGCGGATGCCGCTCGTTGCTGGGCCACCACGAGAAGACGTGCACCGCGCGCACGTGGTCGAGCACCAGTCGCAGGCCGGCCAGCGCCTGGTCGTCCGGCAGGTCCTGCGGCGGTTGCCAGTAGGTGCCGAGATTGTCGCGGCCGACCTCTTCGAGCAGCCGGACGGTCGATTCCGCGGTGTCGGTCAGCGTCCCGCCGTGGAACTCCAGCGCGACCTCCAGACCGTGTTCGTTCGCGACGTCGGCGGCCTCGCGGAGACCGGCGACGACCTGCTCGCGTTCGTCGGGGTCGACGTCGGCGGAGCCCGCTTTGCCCGCCCACACCCGGATCCGCGAGGCACCGAGCCGGACCGCGGTGGCCGCGATCTCGCCGAACTTCCCGGCCTCCACCGGGGTGGCGCGGAAGTAGGAACCATAGGAGTCGCACGTCAGCCCGTGCCGTGCCATGGCCTCGAAGGCGCGCTCGACCGCCCAGTCGTCACCGGGGCGCACATGGACGTCGGCGCCCCACTCGATCACTTGCAGTCCCGCCTTTTCGGCGCGGCTGGCGACTTCGTCGGCGTCCAGCCGCCGCAGTGTCACCGAACACAGTCCCGGGCGGATCATTTTCCCTCCAACGGTCGAGTACTTTCGCGCAGCACGACCTCCCCGGTGATCGGCTTGACCCGGGGAGCGGCCGCGCGGGCGTCGAGGATGAAGTCGAGTGCCTGTTCCCCCATGCGCTCGATCGGCACGCGCACGGTGGACAGCGAAGGCCTGATGTCCCGCAAGGTGATGATGTCGTCGAACCCGGCGATCGCGATCTGCGCGGGGACCAGCAGACCACGGTCACGACAGGCGGCCATCGCTCCGACGGCCATCACGTCGTTGACCGCGAAAACGCAGCCGCGGAAGCCGTTCTCGATCGCTCGCACCATCGCCGCGTAGCCACCGTCACGGGTGAACTCCGCGCGCAGCACGTGGTTCTCGGGCAGCGCGATCCCGTGCCGGGCGAGTCCGTCACGGAAGCCGAGGACACGGTCCCGCGACGTCAGCAGGCCGGGCGGCCCGGCGAGCACGAGGTAGTCCCGATGCCCGAGCGCGGCGAGGTTCTCCGCCAGATCCGCCGCTCCGGCCCGGTTCTCCAGCATGACGGTGTCGAACGGCAGTTTCCGCTGACCGATCACCACGACCTGGCCGTCGGCGGCCTCGAACGCCTTGAGTTCCTTGGTCAGATTCCGTTGCAGGGCATCGCCTTCGTTCCGCGACCCGGCGAGGATGACCGCTCGCGCCCGTTGCCCGCGCAACGTGGTGACGTACTCGAGTTCCTTTTCCGGATGGTTCTCGGTGCTCGCGATGGTCACCGTGAGCCCGTGTCGTGCCGCCACGCGCATCACGCCCGACGCGATCGAGGAGAAGTACGGGTCGACGATGTCGTGCACCAGTAGCCCGACGACGTTGCCGCGGCCGCGGGCCATCGCCTGCGCGGGCACGTTCGCCGTGTACTGCAAGCGTTCCGCGGCCCGCAGCACCGATTCGCGCAGGGCACCGCTGACCTGTCTGGTCCCGCCGTTGAGCGCCCTCGACGCCGTCGCGAGCGACACTCCGGCCTCGCGGGCGACGTCGGCCAGGGTGGCCGAACCCGCGGCGCGCTGCGCCATGGTTCCTCCTCGGTGGTGCGGTGGGGGCACCCCCGCCGGGGCGGCCCCCCGCCGGGGCCCCGCGTTGAAAAAGGGGCCCCCGGGCCGACGTCCCCGGGGGGGGGCGGGCCGGTGGGGGTGG
>NZ_JBHVKW010000020.1:0-94225 GCF_042797905.1 Amycolatopsis sp. NPDC057786 | reverse complement strand
GGCCCCCTCCCCTCGGCTGAACCGAGAGAAGGGGGCCTTCACGCGCAAAGAAGAACTACCGGACCGAGCGCTCCTTCTTGGCCCGCGCGGAACGGGTGCAGACCTCACCGACGTCGACCGTCTGGCCGCGGTCGATGTAGACGTCCGCCAGCCCGACGAGCTTGCCCTTCGGCGACGTACAGGTCAGCTGGTACGCCTCCTTGGGGCCGTAGGTCGGCGGGATCGGCGACTGGAACGACACACCGCCGGTCCAGTCGTCCACAGTGGACGGATTCGCCTGCGAGTAGTTGACCAGCACGGCCGTGTAGTCCCCGGCGGGCGGGTCGTACAGGACCGCGTGCTCTTCCGTGGTCGAACCGTTCGCCGACGACGACACCATGTTGCCCGCGGAGTCGAAGACGTACAGGTCCCAGTCCGTGTCCTGGCTGGCCCACTTGACGTCGACGCTGAACTTCCCGTTGTCGACCTTGGGGAGCCCGTCGACGTGGAACGTGAAGCTCTCCGAAGTCGGATCCGTCGGGTAGTTCTGGTTGATCGCCGGGACCCCGGCCGGGTTGACGGCCTGGATCGCGGGCTGCGCCGGACCCTGCGGCTCGCGGCCGTAGCGGCCCGCGACGTAGGGCCGGGTGGACGGGTTGATCGACCACGCGAACCGGCCGCCGGTGGAGGACAGCGACGAGTTCAGCTCGTCGGTGACGTAGATCGGCGGCTTCGTCGAGCCGTCCGGCTGCACCACCGGCGAGGTCGGCGTCTGGAACGTCTTGTGCAGCTTCAGCTGGTAACCCTTCGGCGCCGTACCGATCAGCGTCGAGTGGGCCGCCGGGTCGGCGGTGTTGGCCAGCATGTCGATGAACGCGGCACGGTTGCCGCCCTTGCCCGCACCCGCCGCGGGGGCGACACCGGTGTACTCGGCGACGACACCGTCGGCGAACGGCGGGTGGAACTCGTTCGGGCCGACCTCGAAGGTGAAGCCCCAGCCACCGGTGGCCCAGTACGACCAGTCCTCGGTCGAGCCGGTCGTGTCGTAGAGCGCCCACGACGGCTGGCTGGTGTACCCGTTGCGCGAGGCCATCTTGTCACCGAGCGCCTTGTACGCCGGCTCGTCGAGCGGCGGGCGGACGGCGGCGACACCCGGGACACGCAGCACCAGGTTGGAGTAGGTGTGCAGCGTGATCAGGTTGGTCACCTGGCGGTTGGACACGATCGAGCGAATGTTCTGCGTCTCGGGCTCGGAGAACGGGCCGGAACCACGGAACGTGTCACTGCGCCACACGGTCGACGCGCCGGCGCCGCCCCAGAAACCCGCGTAGTTGCGGTTCGGGTCGGTACCGCGTTCACGGCCGGCGGGGTTCGCCTTGCAGACACCGGTCGCGAATTCCTTGGGCGAGTCGTTGACGTTGCAGTTCTTGCGCTTCATCTCGTAGTCGAACCGCGAGAAGTCTCCCTTGGGCTCGGCCTCACGGGAGATTTCGAAGCCGTCCGGGTTCACGATCGGCACGATGATGTTGCGCGTCCTGCCGACCAGGCCGCGGATCTCGGCGTTGCCGCCGGTGTAGCCCTTGACCAGCTCGTACGCCCATTCCATGGCGTGCTCGCCCGCCGGCCACTCACGGGCGTGGTGCACGCCCATGGTGAAGTTGACGGGTTTGCCGTCCGCGATGTTCTTGACGTCGCTCGCGACCTCGAGGCCGATGACGTCACGGCCTTCCCAGGTCGGCTGCGGCAGCGTGAACGCCGTGACGAGCTTGGGGTTCTTGCGGGCCAGTTCCTTGACCTCGAACTGGTAGTCGTAGAGGTGCCGGTAGCTCGTCCGTCCGGACGGCAGTGTGGAGCCCGGCGTCTTCGCGGCGTACTCGCGGTCGGTCTTGGCGTTCTGGATCGACTTCGCCGAAAGGTCGGCCTCGACCACCTTCGATTTGAAGCCGTTGTCCGCCAGCGTCTTGCGGTCGGCGTCGTTGGCGAGGACGACCTCGACACCGGTGGCGTCGGCCTTCTCGGTGACGTCGAGGCCGAGCCGGAGCAGCTTGTCCTTGTCCTGCTTGGCCGGGGTTTCGACGCGGACCAGTTCGGCGCGCTGCGGCGCGTGCGCGGCACTGGTCGGTGTCCCCTGCGGCGTGAGGGCGAGGAAGTCGACCCCCAGCAGCGCGTCGCGCGTCTTCCCGTCGTACCGGCAGGTCTGCACGACCAGCTTCTGGTCCTTCTTCACGAAGCCTTCGGCGAGTTCGTGGCTGCGCAACGCGGCGGACGCGGCGACCACGGCGCCGGTGTCCTTGTCGAAGACCGCGAGGTCCCAGTCGCCTTCGCCGCCTCCACGAGGCGCGATCCGCGCCTGCAGCAGGCCGTCCACTGTGGACGTGAACTCGCGCCGGTCGGTACCTGCCGCGCCCGGCTTCTGGAGCGCGGCGAAACAGGAACGCGCCACGGCTTTGTCGGCCCGTACCACGTTGTCCGCGGCCACCGCCGTCGTGGCCGACGGAAGTGCCACGAAGGTGCCGGCGAGCACCAGGGTCGCCGCCGTCCATCCCGCTCTTCGCCGGTTTGGTGAATACCCCACAGACTGACCTCCTTGGACAGTCCGGTGACCGGGTGAGGTCACCGGTAGCGAGACCCTAGACCCGGGACGCCGCCGGAGGGACCCGCCACAAGTCGCCTGCACCCCTTTCGGCCCAACGATCTCACCGACCGTGCCGGAACGATCACCGGGATTCCTGTCGATTCCGACAGGAGAGCCTAAGAAAACCTTCAGGTTGGGTGGTTACCGTTCGACCATGACGACGCCCCAGGTCACCGCGAGGTCACCGCTGGCCCTGTTGGCCGCCGTGGCCTCGGTCGCCGGCGGAGCGCTGCTGATCCTGCTCCTGCAGGTCCTCCCCGCCACCAGCGACATCAGCCCGGTCCGCCGCACCATCAGCGAATACGCGCTCAGCGAGAACAAGTGGATCTTCGACGTCGCGGTCCTGCTGGTCGCGCTGGGTTCGGCGATCGGTTTCGGCGCGCTGATCCGCCGCAAGCACCTTCCCGTCCTGTCCGCGGCCTCGGTCTTCTGCGCGCTCTGGACGGTGAGCCTGGTGGTGATCGTGGCGTTCCCCAAGAACAACTGGGCGATCGGGCCGAGCATCGGCGGGACGGTGCACCGGATCGCGAGCGTCGTGGCGTTCGTCTGCCTGCCGCTGGCCGTGTGGTTCGCGGCGAAGGCCGTCTTCCCCTCCTCCCGCGCGCGGCGCGCGGTGACGCGGGTGCTCGCGGTGGCGGCCTTGGCGTGGTTCGGCGTGATCCTCGGGGCGATCGTGATCTCGATGAACGGCGGCGAGCCCTGGTGGCGGGCGATCCCGCTCGGACTGGTCGAGCGCGCGATGGCGCTGACCGGGCTGCTCGCGCTGGCGTCGCTGCTCATCCCCGCGCGCGTGGTCACCGCACCGGTGACCGAGCAGGCCGAAGCGCTGGAGACCGCGTCCTGAAAGTTCTTTCCGGCGTCGTGTCCATTTGACGGTCTCCCGCTCGTAGTGGTGTCGTGCGGCAAGCAGGCCGCGCGGAATCCAGAACGGGAGTACCACCGTGAAGTACATGCTGCTGATCCAGGCCGCGACCGGCGACGTCGAGCCCCAGTGCACCTTCGAGGACTGGATGGCCTACGACAAGCAGGTCAAGGACGCCGGGATCTGGTCCGCCGGGGAGTCGCTGGCCGACCTGGTCACCGCGACGACGGTGAAGGTCGATCGTGCCGGGAAGCGGACGGTGACCGACGGGCCCTACGCCGAGACCCGCGAGGTGCTTGGCGGTTTCTACGTCATCGACGTACCGGACCTGGACGTCGCGCTCGACTGGGCGGCCCGCTGTCCCGGCGCCCGTGGCGGCTCGGTGGTGGTCCGCCCGGTCGCCGACTTCTCCGCCTGACCGTGGCCGAGCGGAGCGCCGGTCTGGCGTCGGTCGAGGCGGTGTTCCGCGAGGAACGGGGCAGGCTCCTCGCCGCGCTCGTGCGCCGCTTCGGCGACTTGGACCTGGCCGAAGAGGTCACGTCCGAGGCGATCGAAGCGGCGCTGGAGCGCTGGCCGGTGGACGGTGTCCCGCCGCGGCCGGGAGCGTGGCTGATGACCACCGCGCGGCGCAAGGCGGTCGATCGGCTGCGCCGGGATCAGGCCTACGCCACCAAACTCGCGGTCCTGCAGGTGGAAGTGGATCGAGCGGGCCACGCTCCCGCGGCGGACGCCGGTGACGGCCTGCCGGACGAGCGGCTGCGGCTGTTCTTCACCTGCGCCCACCCCGCCCTGCCCGTCGAGGACCGCGGTGCGCTGATCCTGCGGTTTCTCGCCGGGCTGACCACGCCGGAAGTGGCGCGGGCCTTTCTCGTCCCGGTGCCGACGATGGCGAAACGGATCGTGCGGGCGAAGAAGAAGATCGGCGAGGCCCGCATCCCGTTCCGCGTTCCCGGCGCGGACGAGCTCCCGGAGCGGCTGCCGGGCGTGCTGCAGGCGGTGTACTCGATCTTCACCGAGGGGTACGCGGCCAGCTCGGGAGCGAGTTTGCAGCGAGCCGACCTGGCCGAGGAGGCCATCCGGCTCGGCCGCATCCTGCGCGGGCTGATGCCCGCCGATCAGGAGGTGGCGGGGTTGCTCGCGCTGATGCTGCTCGTCCACGCCCGGCGGGACACCCGGACCGGGCCGGACGGCGAACCGGTCCTCCTGGCGGATCAGGACCGGAGCCGGTGGAACCGGGAACTGATCGAAGAGGGCGGTGACCTGGTGGTCGCCTCCTTGACCGGTGGCCCGCCGGGCCCGTACGGGGTGCAGGCCGCGATCGCCGCGCTGCACGACGAAGCGGCCGATGTCGACACCACCGACTGGCCGCAGATCGTGGCGCTCTACGACGTCCTGATGACCCTGGACCCCTCCCCCGTCGTCGCGCTCAACCGCGCCGTGGCCGTCGCCCTGCGCGACGGCCCGGCCGTGGGGCTCGCGCTGCTCGACGCACTGACCGGCGAACCACTCCTCCGGGGCTACCCTCCCTTCGCCATCGCACGGGCCGAGCTACTGCAACGGCTGGGCCGCCACGACGCGGCGGCCACGGCCTACCGCGAAGCGATCGGGCTCGCCCCGACAGAACCCGAACGCGAGCACCTTCGGCGCAGGCTGGCCGCCCTCGAATCCCCCTCGGAGACATCACGATGACCGCCGAAAACCTCGCCCGCGCCTGGGACGAAGCCGCCGACGGCTACGAGGCTTACTACGTCCCCCGGTTCGCCCCCTGGGTCTCCGCGGCGGTGCGCGCCCTGCCCACCGACCTGCCCGACGGCCCTGTCTTCGTCCCGTGCTGCGGAACCTTCCCGGAACTCGACGTGCTCGGCGAGCACCTGCCCGGCCGCGAGATCGTCGGCATCGACCTGTCCGCCGGCATGGCCGCCAGGGCCAGGCGACGAGCCGCGGGCAACTCACTCGTGCGCGTCGTCGAAGGTGACGCCTCGGAACTCGAACCGGCCTCGGCCGCCGCGGTCGTTTCGGTCTTCGGCCTCCAGCAACTACCCGAGCCCGACGCCGCGCTCCGGTCCTGGGCAGGCGCGCTGCGCCAGGGCGGCGCGCTTTCGGTCGTCTACTGGCCGCACAGCATCGAACCGGGCGGGCCGTTCACGGTGCTGTCCGGTGTGCTCCGGGAGCGCGTCCCCGCCGGCGACCGCTCCTGGGAGGATCGCCTCGTTCCCGCGTTGGAGGGCGCCGTGCTCGAACGGGACGAGCCGTTGTCGTTCCCGATGGTCCACCCCGACGCGGACACGTTCTTCACCGCGCACACCCGGTCAGGGCCGATGCGGCCGCTGGCGGACGCGCGCGGTGAAGAGTTCATCGCCGAGCTGCGCGCGGAATTCCGGCGAAGGTCCCCGGAAGGGGAATGGCGGCACCGTCCGACTGCCCGGCATATCGTCGCGCGGGCGGCAGACCGGGCGTGACCTCGTCCTCGTCCTCAGCCTTGCGCAAGCGCGCGGTGCAGACCGAAAGGTGCACCACGTTGGCGCGCTTGTGATGGCGGTACACGTGGACGTCGGAGGCGAAGCACGCCGCCGCGAGCAGGGCTCGCCGCTGCTCGATGCGCTCGTAGCCGACTCCCGCCGGGCAGAACACGGTGACCTCGACCTCGTCGCCGCGCGGTTTGGTCCACAGGATCACCGGCAGCTTGCCGTCGAGCGTGCACACCCTGGCACGGGCGAATCCGGTCCGCAGCCGGTGCTGCACGACGATCGAGCGGAGCCGGTCGCGGAGGAATCGCCGCGCCGAGCGCCAGTAGAACAGCCAGTTCGCGACACCGAACAACACGACCGCGCCCCAGATCGGGCCGACCGCCTGGAAAAGGGAGTACAACGCGTACGGGAGCACGAGGAGCGCGCCGATCTCGTACCGCCAGTGATACAAAGCGGTGATCGGGTTGGGCCTCCTGACCACCGTGATCTCCCTGGCCAGCTCGGCGATCGCCTGGGGTTCCTGCCAACGGCTCATGACCTTCCTCCTGTCCGTCCGGCGGTTTGCTCGGCGGCCACGGCCGCCGCGGGAATGGAGCGGACGACACCGGCACCGGCGCAGTCCGGGCAAACGGCGTCTTCGTAGGGCCACCACCCCGTGCCCCCGCACGGGGCGCAGGCGCGGACGGTGTTCCAGCGGGGATCGCGGTAGACACGGCGCCTGCTGCCCGGCGCCCGCGTCACCTGCCAACCGCGAGCGGCCGCGCGCCTGTCCTCGCCGGTCGCGTAGAGCCATTCGTGGAAGCGTTCGAGAAGTCGATCGAACCAAGATCGGGGCGCTGCCGTGTGGTTCTCGTGGTGGGACATGAGGGTCACCCCCGATACTGCGAAGCGCGGACTCGGGTCGGCACACACGACGCCTACTCCGGCGTTCGTGTGGCCCGCAGGCGACGCGAACCGGGTCAGATGCGCAGCGTCACATTCATATGGCTGACAGCATCCGTTCTCCGGTCGTGCCCGGGTCGGACCGGCCTACGCGACCTGGCGGGTCACGCACACCAGGACCAGGTAGAACAGGGTCTGGCTCGGCATTCGACACGTTGTGACCCGACGTTGACCCACGCGCCAGCACGGTCCGATTCCCTTGCTGTACTCTCCCCGTTGTGTGCACGTTCAGTCACCGCCCTACATTGCCTACCAAAGGTAGGTAAGCCCGTGTCTAGTGCCTACATGAAGCCTACATCGGCTGAGCAGCAGCCGGTAAGCCCCGATGCGGAAACCGTTACCGCGTCGGGTGTCGGACGTGAACTGCGGCGGCTGCGCAAGGCCGCGGGCGAAACACAGGCGGAGACCGCCAGGATCATCGGTGTCACCAGGGCGAACCTGACCCAGTGGGAGACCGGGAAATACCTGCCGTCGGCGCACAACGCGCGTCAGCTCGACGATCACTTCCGCGCCGCGAACGCGCTGTTCACCCTGGTGGAGACGGCCCGTTCACCCCAGGACCACACTCCGCCCGCCGTCGGTGACGCCGCCGTCGTCGACACCTCGCGGTCATTGCTGCAGGTCTTCCACACCGTCGGCGCCAAACTAGCCGAGCGCTTGATCCGGGACGAGCACGGGAAACCGCTGGGCTGGCGGCACAACCTGCAGAAGAGCACCGGGCCGAAGGCGCTCAGCACCGCGTACGGGATCAACACCATGCTGGTGGTAGGTGATCCCTACATCGACCTACATACGCTCGCCGAAGACCTGTACCGGCTCCAATCCGCACAGGGCTGGCGGGGCCGCGCGGGCGGCAAGCGGCCGGAGACGACCGCTTCCGTGGTGGACGCGCTCTTCCGCACCAGCACCATGTCCGCCGACGAAGGGCTGGACCAGCTCGAAGGGTCGCTCGACCCGTACAGCAGGACCCGCCCCTACCTGTTGTCCGCCGTGTTGCACACGGCGGTCCGGCTCCGGCCGGATGCCCCGCTGACCGACCGGCTGATCGACGCACTCCTGGCGGCCCGGCTCGACTTCGACGGCTCACAGCTGTGGCCGGAGAAGAACGAGGCCGGGCTCGTCGCCCCGGAGGCTTCGGTGGTGCACACCGCGCGGTCGGTCGTCGCCCTGCGGGAAGTCCTGCGCAGCCGTGAAGATCGCAACGACGTCCGAGAGGCGGCCGACGAAGCCACACAATGGCTCATCGACCGGTCGCATTCGGACGATGGCGTGGCCGAGGATCTCGAAAGGCCTCGCCCCGACGGGGAAGGAACGACCCGGATCATCATCCGGCACTTCACCGCAGCCTGGGTCGTCCAAGCGCTCGCCACCGCCCCCTTCCTGCCACTCCCCCGGCTCAACCGGGCGCTCGGAACCCTTTGGGAGCGCTACGACGCCGATCAAGGGCTCTGGGCTTGGGGAAGCGGCGACCTACCCATCTGGCAGACGCTGGACGCCGTCACCGCGCTCCGCGCGGCCGCTTTGGCCGCCGCCGGGCCCCCGCTCAGTCCTCCAGGAACTCCAGGAACTCCATGATCGACACCCTGTCCTCGACTCCCACGGACGCGCACGCGTTCCTCCGTGAGGTCACCGGCAGCCGCCCCGGCCACGGCGACGCGGACCTTCCCTGGCTGCGCACGGTCGCGCACCGGGTACAGGACTCCCCCGGCACCTTCCTTTCGTGGCTCGAAGAAATCCTCGGTGACGAGGAAGCCGTCCGCGCCGCGGCGAAGCGTTCCTACTGGCATCCCAACGGGTTCGCCAAAATGGTGCTCCACGCCTCCGCCGATTTCCGTATCCGGCTCCATGTCTGGCCGGAATCCGCGGAGCCTTCCCGCGGCGAGTCCAATCCGCACAGCCATCGCTGGGAATTCGCTTCGACCATCGTCGCGGGCGAAGGCCTGCACATGGTGGAGTTCCACGAAACGACCGAAGGTGGGAAGCCGTACGCCCGGTACCGCTACGGCGCCGATCCGGCGAACCCCGCCGCGTTGCTCGCGGACGGCGATGCCCGGCTCGCGGTGGAGAAGACCCCGCACGTCCGGCTCGGCGACGTGTACTCGTGCGACACCGCCGTCGTGCACACCGTCCGGCCCATCGAAGCGGGATTGACCGCGACGGTGGTCGTCCAGGGACCGCACCGCACCGGCACCACGGTCGTGTACTGCGAACCCGGCGAGTCCGACGACCAGCCCAACGGCGAACTGACCGAGACCGACTTCCGCGTCCTGGTCGGCGCCGTCGCGAAAGCGGTGGCGTCATGCCGTTGACCTGGCCCGCCCCGCGCCGCGGGATCCTGACCGACCGGGCCATCAAACGCGCGCACCGCACCGGGGAACTCACGATCACCCCGTTCGAGCCCGGCCTCGTCCGCCCCGCCGCGATCAGCCTGCGGCTCGGACGTCAAGCGTTCGCGCTGGAATCGACCGGAACCGTCGACATCGCCGACAAGAGCACGTATCCGGAACTCCGGCCGAAGGAACTCGACGCCGAAGGCAGGCTGCGCGTCGAGCCCGGCGAAGTCGTTCTCGCCCCGACGCTGGAGAAGATCGGGCTTTCGGAGAAATTGGCCGGGCTCGTCGACGGCACGAGCGACTACGCGCGGCTCGGCATCAGCGTCGTCCTGTGCGGTCAGGTCAGCCCCGGCTTCGGAAACGAGACCGGTGCCGTGCTGACCCTGGAAATCGTGAACCACCTGCGGCATCCCGTACTCCTGCACCCCGGAACGCGGATCTGCAACCTGATGCTGTTCGCTTCCACCGGCAGCGACCAGCCCTACGGCACGATGCCGAACAACTACTCCAGCGACCACACCGTCGCCCCGTCCCGATTGGCGGATCATGTCGGGCGTAACTGAACTCTCGCCGATCGGCGACGACGTGCGGCTCGGCGACCTCGGCGAGCACGCGATCCTGGAACACATCCTGCGGCCGCGCTATGGCGGGGTCCGCGGGTTCGGGGACGACTGCGCGGTCCTCGACGCCCCGGAAGGGCTTCGCGGCGAACTGGTCGCCACCACCGACAGCTGCCCCACGCCGCTCGTCACCATCCTGGGCGAAACGGATCCCTACCACGCCGGGTGGCTGCTGGCGACGATCAACCTCTCCGATCTCGCCGCGGCCGGGGCGACCCCGCTCGGCCTCGTCGTCAACTACACCCTGCCGAAGACGACCACGGCAGGCGAGTTCCGGCGGCTTCTCGACGGCGTGGACGACTGCACGGAGGTGCACGGCACCAAGGTCGTCGGTGGCGATCTCCGGGACGGCCCGGTCCGGCAGCTCACCGCGACCGCGATCGGCCGGTGCGTCCCCGGCGGACGGCTCGGGCGCGCGGGTGCCGAAGCCGGTGACCGTCTGCTGCTGGTCGGTTCGCCCGGCTATCTGTGGGCGTACGCCCTGCTGGTCGAAAAGCAGGCACGGCTTCCCGCGCCCCTCGTCGCGGACATCCGCGAGCGCGCGTGCCGTCCGATGGCCCAAGTGGCCGCGGGCAGGATCCTCGCCACGGCCGGGCTGGCGCGCGCCGCCATGGACGTCTCCGACGGTCTCTTCCCGACCGTGCGGACCCTGTGCGGCGCCAATGGTCTCGGCGCGCGGATCACCACGGACATCCGGCTGGACGACGCGCCCGCCGACGTCTGCGCGCAGTCGGGACTCGGCCGGTTCGAGCTGGCGCAGGCCTGGGGCGACTGGACGCTGGTGGTCGCGGTGCGGGCGCAGGATGTCGAACTCGCCAAGAAGACCCTCGCCGGTGAAGGTGTCGCGGCCCAGGAAATCGGCTCCCTGGTGGCCCGCGAGGAAGGTATTTCGCTGGACGACGGCGAACTCTGGGAAGGCATCGCGCAGGAGCGGTTCTCGCCCAGTTCCTGGCACGGCGGCGAAGTTCCGAAGCTGATCACCGAGGTTCTCGGCAGGCGCGCGGGCTGACTCCCGTGGCCCGGGACGCCAGTGATTGCGGTCACATTCGCCCGCGTTCGCGCGGGTGCGTGCACCGAAAGCGGCATTCACCCTACAAAGCAACCGCTTAGTACGGCAGACTCGGCTTCACTTCCACTCGACGACGAGGAGAACACCCGTGACCGAACACCCCTCCCGTGTAGCGATCGTCACCGGCGCCGGCCGCGGCATCGGCGCGGCCGTGGCCAAACGCCTCGCTTCCGACGGGTTCGCCGTCGGCCTGCTGGACCTCGACGAGGCTGGCGTCAAGCAGGGGGCCGAAGCGATCGTCGCCGAGGGCGGCAAGGCCGTCGGTGTCGCGCTGGACGTCAACGACGCCGCACAGGTCGAAGCCGCGGTGACGCGGGTGGCCGAGGAGCTCGGCGCGCCGACCGTGCTGATCAACAACGCCGGCATCACCCGCGACAACCTGCTGTTCAAGATGACCGAACAGGACTGGGACTCGGTACTGGGCGTGCACCTGAAGGGCTCGTTCCTGATGACCCGCGAGGTGCAGAAGTACCAGACGCAGGAGAAGTGGGGCCGCATCGTCAACCTCTCCAGCACCTCGGCGCTGGGCAACCGCGGCCAGGTCAACTACTCCGCGGCCAAGGCGGGTATGCAGGGCTTCACCAAGACCCTCGCCATCGAATTGGGCAAGTTCAACGTCACCGCGAACGCCATCGCCCCAGGGTTCATCGCCACCGACATGACCGCGGCGACCGCCGAGCGGATCGGCATGTCCTTCGAGGACTTCAAGGCGGCGGCCGCGTCGCAGATCCCGGTGCAGCGCGTCGGAACGCCCGAAGACATCGCCAACCTCGCGTCGTTCCTGGTGAGCGACGGCGCCGGCTTCATCTCCGGCCAGGTCATCTACGTCGCCGGCGGACCGAAGGACTGAGCCATGCGCGAATTCGCCTCCCTGCAGGAATTCGAGAACGCCGTCGGCGAGCATTTCGGCCACAGCGACTGGCTGACGCTCACCCAGGACCGGGTGAACCTGTTCGCCGACGCCACCGACGACCACCAGTGGATCCACGTCGACGTCGAGAAGGCGGCCGAAGGACCCTTCGGCGCCCCGATCGCCCACGGTTTCCTGACGCTGTCGCTCATTTCGGGCTTCGTCGGGAAGCTCTACCGCGTCAACGGACTCAAGATGGGCATCAACTACGGGCTCAACAAGGTCCGGTTCCCCCAGCCGGTCAAGGTCGGCGCGAAGATCCGGGCGGGCGCCGAACTGGTCGAGGTCACCGATGTCGCGGGCGGCAAGCAGGCCGTCGTCAAATGGACGATCGAGATCGACGGCGAACCCAAACCGGCGTGCGTCGCGGAGATGGTCGTCCGGCTGATCGCCTGACAAGGTGACGTCCGGCACCTCGCCGGACCACCACTACCCGACATACCGACTGGTCGGTACTGTAACCGGAAAGCGAGCCGCTGGAGGCGCCATGAACCAGTCCGACCTGCCGGGCCTCGACCTGGCCAGGCTCAAGGCCCATCTGGACGAGCACCGGCCCGGTCTCGTCCAGGGCGAACTGAGCGGCCAGGTCGTGGAGGGGGGCCGGTCCAACCTCACCTACATCGTGGGCGACGGCCGGTCCCGCTGGGTGGTCCGCCGCCCGCCGCTGGGCCACGTCCTGCCGACCGCGCACGACATGGGCCGCGAGTACCGGGTGATCACCGGGCTGCACGGCACGGCGGTCCCGGTGCCGGAAACCGTGCTGCTGTGCGAGGACACCGACGTCATCGGCTCGCGGTTCTACGTGATGGAGTTCGTGGAGGGCACACCCTTCCGCTCCGACACCGAGCTCGCCGCGCTCGGCCCCGCCCGGACCAAGGCGATCGCGGAGGAACTGGTCGACACCCTGGTCGAACTGCACGCCGTCGATCCGGAATCGGTGGGACTGGGCGATTTCGGCCGCCCGGAGGGCTTCCTCGAACGCCAGCTGCGGCGCTGGAAGAAGCAGCTCGACGGCAACCGCAGCCGCGACCTCCCCGGCGTCGACGAACTCCACGATCGGCTGGCGGGTTCGGTGCCGGTTTCAGGCAAGCCGTCGATCGTCCACGGCGATTACCGCCTGGACAACGTGCTGGTGAACGCGGACGACCGGATCACCGCGGTGCTGGACTGGGAGATGTCCACCCTCGGCGACCCGCTGACCGATCTCGCGCTGCTGGTGGCCTACGCCGAACGCGACAAGGTCTCGCTGCAGTTCGTGTCCAACGCCAGCTCGGCGCCGGGTTATCCGCGCAACGACGAGGTCATCGCGCGGTACGCCGAGCGTTCCGGCCGCGACGTCTCCCGGCTCAACTGGTACGTGAGCTTCGCGTTCTTCAAACTCGCGGTGATCCTGGAAGGCATCCACCTCCGCTACAGCAAGGGACAGACCGTCGGCGCCGGCTTCGACGGCATCGGCTCGGGCGTCGTCCCGTTGATCGCGCACGGCAATGAGACTCTCAAGGAAGAGGGATAGCGATGGACTTCGCCTTCGACGCGAAAACCGAGGAACTGCGGGGAAAACTCCTCGAGTTCATGGATTCCCACATCTACCCGGCCGAGGCCGTCTTCGAGGCTCAGCTGGCCGAGCGCGACAGCGAATGGTCGCAGCCGCCGATCGTCGAAGAACTCAAGGCCGAGGCCCGTAAACGCGGGTTGTGGAACTTCTTCCTCCCCGGTGACCACGGCGCGGGGCTGACGAACCTGCAGTACGCGCCGCTCGCCGAGATCACCGGCCGCAGCCTCCGGCTCGCGCCGACCGCGCTGAACTGCGCGGCGCCGGACACCGGGAACATGGAAGTCCTCACCATGTTCGGCACCGAACAGCAGAAGAAGCAGTGGCTCCAGCCGTTGCTGGACGGCGAGATCCGGTCCGCGTTCGCGATGACCGAGCCCGACGTCGCCTCTTCCGACGCGCGCAACATCGCCACCAGCATCCGCCGCGACGGCGACGAGTACGTCGTCAACGGCCGCAAGTGGTACATCTCCGGCGCGATGAACCCGAACTGCAGGATCTTCATCGTGATGGGCAAGACCGATCCGGACGGCCCGCCGCACAAGCAGCAGAGCATGATCCTGGTCCCCCGCGACACCCCCGGAATGACCGTGAAACGCGGTATGCACGTGTTCGGCTACACCGACGGCGATCACGGTGGCCACGCCGAAGTGATCTTCGAGGACGTCCGCGTGCCCGCGGAGAACCTCATCGCCGGCGAGGGCGACGGGTTCGCCATCGCGCAGGCCCGCCTCGGGCCGGGGCGGATCCACCACTGCATGCGCGCCATCGGCATGGCCGAACGCGCGCTGGAGCTGATGTGCCGCCGCGCGCTTTCGCGTGAGACCTTCGGCAAGCCGATCGCCGAACAGGGCGTGGTGCAGGACTGGATCGCCGAGGCCAGGGTCAAGATCGAGCAGCAGCGGCTGCTGGTGCTCAAGACCGCGTGGCTGATGGACACCGTCGGCAACCAGGGCGCGCACACCGAGATCCAGGCGATCAAGATCTCCACGCCGATCACCGTCGAGTGGATCCTCGACAAGGCCGTGCAGCTGTTCGGCGCGGGCGGGGTGAGCCAGGACTTCCCGGTCGCCGAGATGTGGGCGCAGGTGCGGACGCTGCGGCTCGCCGACGGCCCCGACGAGGTGCACAAGCGCTCGCTGGCGCATCGTGAGCTGAAGAAGTACCGCGGAGAGGTGACGAAGTGACCACTGTGGACGATCTCAAGCGGCGCGTGGCCGAGCTGCTGGCCGCGTATCCGCCGGAAAGCACGCCGCGTCAGGATTTCCTCGACGCGCGGTTCGACGCCGGGCTGGCGTGGATCCACTTCCCCGAAGGCCTCGGCGGCCTGAACGCGCCGCGCTCACTCCAGTCCATTGTGGACAAGGAGCTCGCGGCGGCGGGCGCGCCGGACAACGACAAACGACGGATCGGGATCGGCCTCGGCATGGCCGCGCCGACCATTCTCGCGTTCGGGACCCCGGAACAGCACCAGCGCTTCCTGCGTCCACTGTGGACCGAACGTGAGGTGTGGTGCCAGCTGTTCAGCGAGCCGGGCGCCGGATCCGACCTGGCCGCGCTGGGCACCCGCGCGGTCCGCGACGGCGACGACTGGGTGGTCACCGGCCAGAAGGTCTGGACGTCGGGCGCGCACAAGTCGCAGTGGGCGATCCTGGTCACCCGCACCGATCCCGACGTGCCGAAACACCGTGGCATGACGTACTTCCTGTGCGACATGACCGCCCAGGGCGTCGAGGTCCGGCCGCTGCGCCAGATCACCGGCGAGGCCGAGTTCAACGAGGTCTTCCTCAGCGAGGTCCGCATTCCTGACGCGCACCGCCTCGGCGCGGTCGGCGATGGCTGGAAGGTCGCGCAGACCACGCTGATGAACGAACGCGTCGCGATCGGCGGCACCGAGTTCCCGCGCGACGGCGGTATGGTCGGCGTCGTCGCGGAAACCTGGCGGGAGCGCCCGGACCTGCGCACGTCCGAACTGCACGACAGGCTGCTGAAACTCTGGGTGGAGGGCGAAAGCCTGCGCCTGGTGAGTTCTCGCCTCCGGCAGCAGCTCGCCGCGGGCGCGCCAGGACCGGAAGGGTCCGCGGTCAAGGTCGCGTTCTCCGAGCTGAACCAGGCCGCGTCCGGGCTGGAGATCGAACTGCTCGGCGACGACGGCCTGCGGTACGACGACTGGACGATGCGGCGTCCCGACGGCGTGAACTTCCTCGGCCGCGAGGCCGGCTACCGCTACCTGCGCGCGAAGGGCAACTCCATCGAGGGCGGCACCTCGGAGGTCCTGCGCAACATCATCGCCGAGCGCGTGCTGGGGCTGCCGTCCGAGCCGCGGATCGACAAGGACGTCGCCTGGAAGGACCTGCCCCGATGACCGACCTGCTGTATTCCGAGGTCGAAGAGGACCTTCGCGCCAGCGTCCGTGATCTGTTCAAAGACCGCGCGGAACCGGCGGCCCTGATCGCCAGGACCGAGACGGCGGAACCGTACGACCTGAAGTTGTGGCGCACGCTCGCCGCCGACCTCGGGGCGGCGGGCCTCGCCGTCCCGGAGGCGCTGGGCGGGCACGGCGCCTCGGCGCGGGAAGTCGCCGTCGTGATGGAAGAACTCGGGCGCAGCGTCGCCCCGGTCCCCTATCTCGGCAGCGCCGTCCTGGCGACGTCGGCCCTGCTCGCGGCCGACACGTCGCAGGCGGAAGTGGCCGAAACGCTCAGGAAGCTGGCCGCGGGCACGCTCATCGGCGCACTGGCCGTCCCGCTGTCCACGGCGCCCGGCGCCGAGTTCCCGTCGACGGTCACCGCGGCCGCCGACGGCACGCTCAACGGCCAGGTCCGCAGCGTCGCCGACGCTTCGGTGGCCGAACTGCTCGTCGTCCCGGCGGTGGGGCCCGACGGCCCCGGCCTGTACACGGTCGACGCGTCGGCGGCGGGAGTGACGGTCGCCGAGGCGATTTCCCTCGACCTCACCCGGCGCATCGCCGACGTCACCTTGGAGAACGTGGCCGCGAAGCGTGTCGCCGACCCGTCGGTGGCGGCGTCCGCGCTGGACACGGCACTCGTGACCGCGGCGGGGCTGCTCGCCTCGGAACAACTCGGGATCGCCGAATGGGCGCTGACCGAAACGGTGCGCTATCTCAAGGAGCGCTACCAGTTCGGCCGTCAGGTCGGTTCGTTCCAGTCGCTGAAGCACCGGCTGGCGAACCTGTACACGGATCTGGTCAACGCCAGGGCGACCGCGCGCTACGCCGCCGACTGCCTGGCCTCGGGCGACGACATCGCGATCGCCGTCGCGGTCGCGCAGGCCCGCAACTCCCCCATCGCCGTCCACGCCGCCGAAGAGGCGATCCAGCTGCACGGCGGGATCGGCATGACCTGGGAGCACCCCGCGCACCTGTACCTGAAGCGCGCGAAGAGCGACGAGATCGCGTTCGGCACTCCTGGGCGGCATCGCGCCGCCCTCGCGCCGCTGATCGATCTGCCCGCCTGACCTCTCCCGGCAGGGTCCGTCCTGGAAAGTGTCGGACCCTGCCGGTAGACCTGTTCGAACATCCGATCGAACAGGGAGTCATCATGAAACTGCTCGTGGCCACTTCGAAGACCCAGGGCACGCGGGAAAACGACTTCGACCACCGCGTCGAGGGCGAGCTGCTCCGGATCGCCCCATGCTGCGACGACGGCGAGAGCTCACCCGATTCCGGCCGCGGCCGCGCGTTCGGCGGGCTGAGCTCGCATCGCGGGGCCGGCGGCGGGGCTGCTCGCCTTCGCCGCCGGACGGGAGGTGGGAACGGTGCTCGAACGCCGCACCCAGTCGTTCGCCGAACGGCTCGTGCCCGCTCCACCGGGCTGAGCGCTACTCGGGGCGCAGCGCGGCCAGCAGGAGATCGGCGAAGTGGTCGCCGATCTGGCGGGCCGAGAGCGCGCCGCCACGCCGGTACCACGAACCGAGGTGGTGCACCGACCCGAAGAAGAAGTCGACGATCACGTCGGCAGGCTTGTCCGCGCGGAACTCGCCGGACTCCTGGCCTTCCTCGATCAGCGTGCGGAACCGCTCGTGGTACTTGCGGCGTTCCGCGCGGACGGCCTTCTGCTTCTCCACGCTGAGCTGGTGCATGGACTGCATGAAGATCGTGTTGTCGTCGAGGTTGTCGATCGTGCTGACGACGACGTCGGAGGCGGCGGAACGCAACCGTTCCCGCAGCGGAGCCTCGCTCGAGACCACTTTTTCCAGTTGCTCGGTCTGCGCGCGCAGCACCCTGGCGTAGATCTCGTAAAGGAGGTCGTCCTTGGAGCCGAAGTAGTGGTACATCGCGCCCTTGGTGACCCCGGCCGCCTCGACGATCTCCTGCACGGAAGTGCGATCGAAACCCTTCTTGGCGAAGAGCTTCGTGGCATGCGACAGCAGACGGCGAGGGACGGCGGCCTGATCCTCACCGCCGGCCTCGGCCTTCCTGGTGGTCGCTCGTGTCATGGCCGGCCCCTTCTCGTGCGAACACTCAGCATACCGGCCGGTTTGTCGATGCACCGAGTCCCTTCCCCCGGCGCGGGCCGCGCCGAGCCCTCAATAGGCGCCACCGTGCGCGAAGAACCGCCGCGGATTGTCGACCAGCATCGTCGTTATGTCCCTTTCGGACACTCCCCGCTCCCGCAAGGCGGGCAGCACGTCACGGGTGATGTGGAGGAAATGCCAGTTGGGCGCCATCTCGGCGATCTTGTCCCGCTCGAACCAGTCGATGAAACAGGAGGCGTCATGGGAGAGCACCATGCTTCCGGCGTAACCGCGTTCGCACATCGCCGCGACCGTGGCGACACGATCTTCGAACGGCAGCAACGGGTCGAGCCCGAAGCGGTCCATTCCCAGCAGCGATCCCCTGTCGGCGAGCCCGGTGAGGTAATCGAGGTCGGTGCTGTCGCCGCTGTGCCCGATGAGGACCCGGCTCAAGTCGACACCTTCGGACTCGAAGACGGCCTGCTGTTCGAGTCCTCGCCGGGTCGGAGCGTGGGTGTGGGTCATGATCGGCGCGCCGGTCTCCCGATGTGCCTTCGCGACCGCGCGCAGCACACGTTCGACGCCCGGGGTGACTCCCGGTTCGTCGGTCGCGCACTTGAGCAGCGCCGCCTTCACCCCGGTGTCGGCGATCCCGTCGACGATGTCGCCGGTGAAGAGGCCGACCAGCGGGTCCTCGCCGTCGTCGAAGAGGAGACCGGGTCCGCGATGGTGGAGGTAGTGCGGGACGTCGTTGTAGGTGTAGAGCCCGGTCGCGACGATGATCCGGAGTTCGGTTTCCGCCGCGACCCTGCGCACGCGCGGAATGTAGCGGCCGAGGCCGATGACGGTGGGATCGACGATGGTGTCGATCCCGGCGGCCTTCAGCTCGTCGAGCCGCCGGATCGCGTCGGCGACGTGTTCGTCTTCGCGAAAACCGTCGTGTCCGGGGTGGTTGGCCAGGAATTCGGGACTGAGGACGAACAGGTGCTCGTGCATGAGCACCTTGCCGAGGTCGCCGGCGTCGACGGGACCGCGGACCGTTTCCACCTGTGCCATACCGCTCACCCCTTTGCCCGCAGTTCGCGGCGGAGGATCTTGCCGCTCGCCGTCTTCGGCAGTTCGTCGAGCACCTCGACCACGCGCGGATACTTGTACGCGGCGAGGTGTTCCTTGCAGTACGCGACGAGGTCCTGCGGGTCGGGCGTGCTTCCCGGCGCCGGGCTGATGTAGGCCTTCACGGTCTCGCCGCGGTATTCGTCCGGGACGCCGACGACGGCCGCCTCGCGCACGGACGGATGCGTGTACAGGACGTCCTCGACCTCACGCGGCCAGACCTTGAAACCGGAGGCGTTGATCATGTCCTTCTTGCGGTCGACGACGTAGACCCAGCCGCTCGGTTCCATGAAGCCGATGTCGCCGGTCAGGAGCCTGCCGCCGGGCAGTGCGGCTTCGGTCGCTTCGGGCCGGTTCCAGTAGCCGGGCACCACCATCGGACCTTCGACGGCGATCTCACCCGCCGTCCCGAACGGCAGTTCTTCGCCGTCTTCGCCGAGGATGCGCACGATGGTCCCTGGCACGGGCAAGCCGATGGAGATCGTGCCGGACGCTTCGTCGATGGGCGCTTCGAGGCTGCTCGGGACGACGATGCAGCCCGCGGTCGTCTCGGTGAGCCCGTAGCCGTTGTGGATGTAGTGGCCGAACCGTTCGCGGAACGCGGCGACCACGGCGGGCGGCAGCGCGGCTCCGCCGGAGTACAGCAAACGGAACGATGCGAAGTGCTCCGGACGGACGTCAGGCTGCGCCATCAGCGCCATGTACGCGGTGGACGGGCCGACCGTGTACACGGGCCGGTGTTCCAGGAAGGCGTCGAGTACGACACCAGGCTCGAACCGGTACGCGAGCGCGAGCGTGCCGCCGATGTCGATCGCGGAAGCGATCTCGCAGACCATGCCGGTGATGTGGAACAACGGTGCCAGGCCGAAGAGGGTGGCACCTTCGTCGAGGCCGCTGAACGCGCTGAGCACGGACGCGTTCGCACCGAGGTTGCCGTGGGTGTTCATCGCCCCCTTCGGGGTCCCGCTGGTTCCCGAGGTGTAGCTGATCAGTGCGACGTCGTCCTGGCCGAGGCCGGGGTCCGGGGGCGGGTCCCCCGCCGCGGCCCGCGCCACCTTCAGCAGGTCGGCGGCGCCGGGAGTCGGCTCCCGCACGCTGTTGCCGAACACCCGCGGATCGTCGCGGCCTTGCAGGTCGAGTTCGCTGGTGGTCAGCGCGATGGTCACTCCGCCACCGGGAACGAGCGGGGCGATCCGGCTGTTCCACCCGTTCTGCGAACACACGACCGCGCGCACTCCGGCGTCCTCGAAGACGTGCCGGAGCTCCCGTTCCCGGTACATCGGGTTGACGGGGACGACGATCCCGCCCGCCTTCCAGGCACCGAGCAGCGCCAGCACGAACTGCGGGATGTTCTGCAGGATCAGGGCGAGCCGGTCGCCCGTGCTGAATCCGGACGCGATCAGGTGACGCGCGATGCCGTCGGAAAGCTCGTCGACTTCGCGGTAACTCATCCTGCCGTCGAAGTAGGCGATCGCGGCGGCGTGCGGGAAGCGCTCGACCGCCCGCCGGAAGGACGCGGGAACCGTGGTCGGTTCCGTCGGTTCCACGTCCCTCATCCGGGGCTCGTAGGCGGCCAGCCACGGCTTCGCTTCGTAGGAGCTCACGCGGGTTCCTCCCTGACAAAGTCTCGACGGACCTCTAAGCATCCGCTTAGTATGGCGATGACGCAAGGAGGTCGACGTGACCGATCAGCTCTCACCGTCCGAAATGGACACTGTGGATTTCGTCCGGTACGCCGTGGACGGCGCCGTCGCCACGGTCACCTTCGACAAACCGGAGCGTGGCAACGCGATGGATCAGGCGATGCAGGTCCGCTACGGCGATCTGCTGGGCAGGGCGTCGGCCGATCCCGGAATCCGCGCCGTCGTCGTCACCGGCGCCGGGCGTTCCTTCTGCCCCGGCGCGGACTTGGGACTCCTGGAGGGCATCTCGGCCGGTGGCGCGGCCACGCCTGAGCACGAAGGCTTCCGCGACGTCCTGGCCGCGGTGTATGCCGAGGTGCCGGTGGTCGCGGCCATCAACGGCGGCTGCGCCGGGCTCGGTTTCGTGATCGCCTGCGCCGCCGACGTCCGGTTCGCCGCCGCGGGCGCGAAGTTCACCACCGCCTTCGCCCGGCGCGGCCTCATCGCGGAATACGGGGTGGCGAAGCTGCTGCCCGAGCTCGTCGGTCGCGGCCGGGCACTCGATCTGCTGCTCTCCGGCCGGACCTTCACCGCCGAACAGGCCCATGAATACGGCTTGGTGCAGGAAATCGTGCCCGCGGAAGAACTTCCTGCGCGAGCGAAGGCCTACGCGACCGAACTCGCGACCTACAGCGCGCCGCGCTCCATGGCACTCATGAAGCGGCAGGTCCTGCGGGAAGCCGGGCTTTCACTGGAAGACTCCGCCCGCGAGGCCACCGCCCTGATGCTCGACTCCTTCGGCCACCCGGAACTTCCCGAGGGCCTGGCCAGCTGGAACGAGCGCCGCGCCCCCGACTTCCCGCCGTACCAAGGCGTTTAGGCTGCCCCGGCCGCACGACCGGGGCAGCCCGTACCGAATCAGACGGTTTCGCGCGTGGTCACCGCGTCCCTCTCGGCGGCCAGCGCGGTGCAGGTGCGCACCCACAACTCCCAGCCGCGCAGCGCCTGATTGCAGTTCCAGCCGGTCCAACGGCCGGCCTGCGCGCCCTCGTTGCCGGCGCGGTTGCAGGCGGTTTTGCTGCTCCAGCCCTCACTCACCTTGCGGTACGGCGTGCAGGAGGCCGCCGCGACGTCACCCGACGCCCCGGCCGCGCACGGTTCCGCGGTGCCCGCCATCGCCGATCCCGCGGTCAGCACCGAGCCGGCGAGGGTGGCGGCGAGAACGGCACCACGGAGCACGAAGCGTTTGTTCATCGAGTTTTCCTTACCGCGAGCAAGACCCCTTGCCCACAGTGGCCGATCCGGCGACGAAGATCAACCGCCCCGCGCCGAGTTACGCCTCTGATCACGCGAGTTACGCCCCTGAGCACGCGAGTTCGGCGCAGGCCGCACCGGTCATTCGCCGATGACCTGCTCCACCTTGCGCTGCAGCTTGTTCATCCCGCCGAGCCAGCGGTCGGTCTGCGTGGCCCGCGCGGCGTAGTAGTCCGCGACCTCGGGATGCGGCAGCACCAGGAACCGGTCGGCGGCGATGGCCTCGAACAGCGCGTCCGCGACCTGCTCCGGCTGGATCGCCGACGCACCCATCAGCAGCTCGCCCGCGGGACCGGTGTTCTCCAGCATCGCCGTCCGCACGCCCTGCGGGCAGATGGCCTGCACGGTGAGCCCGCGGTGCCGATAAGTCGCCGAAAGCCACTCGGCGAAGGCGAGCGCGCCGTGTTTGGTCACCGAGTAGGACGCCGAACCGAGACTGGTCAGCAATCCCGCCGCCGACACCGTCGAGATGAAATGCCCGCGGCCGCGCTCGAGCCACGGTGGCAGGAGCAGCCGCGCCGCGCGCACGTGCGCCATGACGTTGACGTCCCAGATCCGCGCCCAGTCCTCCTCGGGCGCGTCCACGCCACCCATCGGCGCGATCCCGGCGTTGGCGCAGAAGACGTCGACCTCGCCGAGGGTTTCGCGGGCCGACTCGATCAGGGACGCGACACCCGCTTCGCTCGCGGCGTCACCCGCGACGGCGGTCCCGCCGATCTCCTCGGCGATTTCGGCCGCGGCCTCCCCGTTCAGGTCGCCGACGACGACCCGGGCGCCCTCGGCGGCAAACCGGCGGGCGAGGACGGCCCCGATGCCGCCGCCCCCACCGGTGACGACGACCCCGGAACCGGTGAACGACGAGGTCACAGGCCACCCGCCAGCGTGACGCCGCCGTCGAGGACCACCGTCTGCCCGGTGATCCAGCCCGCCTCATCCGAAAGCAGGAACGCCACGGCGCCCGCGATGTCCGCCGGAACGCCGAGGCGTTTCATCGGGTACGACTCGGAGACCTCTTCTTCGCGGCCTTCGTACAGCGCGGTCGCGAACTTGGTCTTGACCACGGCCGGCGCGACGGCGTTCACGCGGATCTTCGGGCCCAGTTCGAAGCCGAGTTCCTTGGTGAGCCGGATCAGCGCGGCCTTGCTGACGCCGTACATGCCGATCCCGGGCGAAGCGCCGAGCCCGGCGATGGACGCGACGTTCACCACCGCGCCGCCGTGCTCCCCCATCCACGCGTCCCGCGCCCGGCGGGTCCACGACAGCGGCGCGAGCACGTTGACGGCGAAGATCTTCGCGGCGGCCCCGGGATCGATGTCCAGGGTCGGCCCGAACACCGGGTTGATCCCGGTGTTGTTGACCAGCATGTCGAGCCTGCCGAAGGTTTCGATGGTCTTGGCGACGGCCTCGTCCTGGTGCGCCTCGTCGTCGGCCTTGCCAGGAACGGCGATGGCGACGGCCTCGCCGCCCAGTTCGGCCACCGCTTCGGCCAGCGGCTCCGGCTTGCGCGCGGTGATGCACACCTTCGCGCCACGCTCGACCAGGTCCTTGGCGATTCCGAGGCCGATCCCCCGGCTGGCGCCGGTGACGATCGCGACGCGATCCTTGAACGAGTTCACTCTTCGATCTCCTCTGTGTTCACTGGCGCGTGCATCACTAAGCGAGCGCTCACTTACAATGGGAAGGTCCGGAGGCGGTGTCAAGCCCACTGTCCGGTACGAGCGTCTGGGAGGATCTGCGGATGACCATGTCGCTGTCGGCCGAACTGTGGCCGGACGTCCAGCCCGAGACGGCACGGCGGCTGATGCTGGCCGGGGTCGAATCCTTCGCCCGGCGTGGCTATCACGCGACCACCACCCGGGACATCGCCTCGGCGGCGGGGATGAGCCCCGCGGCGCTGTACGTGCACTTCCCGTCCAAGGCCGCCCTGCTGTTCGCGATCTCGAAGTACGGCCACGAGCAGACGCTCTCGCTGGTCGAAAGTGTCGTCGCGCGGGAGACCGACCCGATCGTGCGGATCCGGCTGCTGGTCGAGGACTTCGTGGCGTGGCACGCGCGGAGGCATACGGTGGCCCGCGTGGTGCAGTACGAACTGCACGCGCTGCCCGACGAGGAGTTCGAGATCGTCGCGAAACTGCGCCGCCGCATCGAGCAGGTCGTGCGCGAGGTCATCACCGAAGGCGCCATGGCGGGCGTGTTCACCGTCGGCGACCCGCACACCGCCGCCCGCGCCGTGCTCTCGCTCGGCGTCGACGTCTCCCGCTGGTACAGCGAGCGAACGCGCCAGACCCCCAAGAAGCTGGGCCAGGAGTACAGCGAGCTGGTGCTCCGCATGCTCGGCACGAACCTCTCCTGACCAGTACAGATCGACCTTTCCCGGCGCTACCGCCACCAGAGTGACATACCAACTGGTCGGTATCCAGAATTACCCGTTGAGACGTTGACCACATACTAAGCGGTTGTTAACTTGCCCGGACTGCATCGCCGCAGCAGCGCCGAGCGAAGGGCATCCAGATGGCCGACACCGCACCGAACGCCCCTGAAACCGCCGCCGAACCGACGATCACCGTGTCCCAGCGCAGGAGGGCCGCCACCGCGGCGGCACTCGCCTCCTCGGTCGAGTGGTACGACTACTTCGTCTTCGGGATCGCGGCCGCCCTGGTCTTCGGGAAGACCTTCTTCCCCACCAGCAACGCGGCGGCCGGCGTCCTCGCCTCGTTCGCGACCTTCGCGGTCGGGTTCCTCGCCCGGCCGCTCGGCGGGATCATCGCGGGCAGCCTCGGCGACAAACGCGGCCGGAAACCCGTGCTGGTACTGGCGATCGCGCTGATGGGCGCGGCGACCACGCTGATCGGCCTGCTGCCGACCTACGACTCGATCGGCATCGCCGCGCCGATCCTCCTGGTGCTGCTCCGGCTCGTGCAGGGGGTCGCCGTCGGCGCCCAGTGGGGTGGCGCGATGCTGCTCGCCACCGAATACGCGCCGCCCGGCAAACGGGGTCTCTACGGCAGCCTCGTCCAGCTCGGCGTGCCGATCGGGGTGGTGCTCGCGAACACGGTGTTCCTGGTCGCCGCCCAGCTCGCACCGCCGTCGGACTTCCTCGTCTGGGCGTGGCGGATCCCGTTCCTGGTGGGTGTCCTCGTGCTCGGGCTGGCCTGGTACATGCACGTCAAGATCGACGAAACGCCCGAATACCGCCGCGCGGAAGCGAAACTCGCCGCCGAGGAACGCGGCCGCGCCAAGTCGCCGCTGCGTGACGTCCTGCGCCACCACAAGGGCACCGTGCTGCTGGCGGGAGGCTCGTTCATGGTCAACACCGCCACCTTCTACATCCTGCTGAACGGCGTCCTCGACTACGCCACCCGGCATCTCGGGATGTCGCGGACCACCGTGCTCGTCGCGACCCTGCTGATCAGCACCCTGCAACTGGCGATCATCCCGCTGTCGGCGAAACTGTCCGACCGGATCGGCAGGCTCAAGATCTACACCTTCGGCGCGGCGGGCGTCGCGCTCTGGGCGATCCCGATGTTCCTGCTGATCGACACGGCCTCGCTGCCGCTGTTCGTCATCGCCTCGTTCGTCGGGTCACTGTTCCTCGGCATCATGTACGGCCCGCAGGCGGCGTTGTTCGCGGAGCTCTTCACCGCCGAGATGCGCTACACCGGCGCCTCGCTCGGCTACCAGATCAGCGCGGTGGTCGGCGGCGGGCTCGCGCCGTTCATCATGGTGCTGCTGCTGGAATCCACCGGGACCTCGATGTCGGTCTCGCTCTACATCATCGTGCTGGCCCTGATCTCGCTCGGCTCGATCGGCCTGCTCGCCAAACGCGCACGGTCCACTTCGGACTCAGACGACCGCGCGAGCGAAGCGGTCGGCGACCAGTCGTAGCCGTTCCTTGACCTCGTCCGGCGCCTCCTCCACGACGAAGTCGACGTCCCAATGGGCGAGGTAGTAGGGCATCACGGACAGGTCGTTGGCGCCGACCCGGACCCGGCAGGTGTGCTCGTCGATGGCCTCGATCGTCCCGGCGGTCGGGGACACGTATTCGGCGAGCGCGTCCGCCGAGGCGTTCACCCGCAGCACCATCTGGTGCGGGTACGGCGAAGTCGTGATCCCGCGGGAGACGTACGCCGCGAGGTCCTCGGCGGGCGGTTCCCTCGGCGTGAACCGGAAGCTCGTGTCCGGGACGCCGTCGATCCGGTCGACGCGGAAGGTCCGCCAGTCGTCCCGGTCGAGGTCGAACGCGACCAGGTACCACCGGCGCCCGGTGTGCACCAGGCGCAACGGCTCGATGTAGCGCTCGCTGACGGCACCGTTGTGGCTGCGGTAGCCGAACCGGAGCCGCTGATGGTCACGGCACGCGGACGCGATGACCGTCAGCGCCTCCGCGTCGATGACCGGGACGACGCCGCCGAGCGGGATCATCGCCGTGTTCAGCGCGGTGACCCGGTGCCGCAGCCGCGCGGGCAGCACCTGCTCCAGTTTCGTGAGCGCGCGCACCGAGGTCTCCTCGATCCCGGAGACCGTCCCGTTCGCGGCCGTGCGGAGGCCGACGGCGACCGCGACGGCCTCGTCGTCGTCCAGCAGCAGCGGCGGCAACGCGGCCCCCGCGCCGAGCCGGTAGCCGCCCGCGACGCCGGGGGTGGCGTGCACCGGGTAACCCAGTTCGCGAAGTCGCTCGACGTCGCGCCGGACCGTCCGGACGTCCACCTGCAGCCGGTCGGCCAGATCGGCGCCCGGCCAGTCGCGACGCGCCTGCAGCAGGGAGAGCAGCCTCAGCAGCCGTGCCGACGTGCCCGTGGTCATCGGTTCGCTCGCTTCATGGGAGGAGTGTCGCAGATATTCAGGACAGGTCCGGTCCGCATTGCGCTCGCGCCGTAAGGTGAACCGCGTGATCGATCCCGCGCGCATGCTGTCCGTCGCCCGTGAAGAGGCCGAACTCGGCAAGGCCGAGGGCGGGGTCCCGATCGGTGCGGCCCTCTTCGACACCGACGGCGTCCTGCTCGGCCGCGGCCACAACCGCCGGGTCCAGGACGGCGACCCGTCGATGCACGCCGAGACCTCGGCCTTCCGGAACGCGGGAAGGCGGCCGCACTACCGGGACACGATCATGGTCACCACGCTGTCCCCCTGCTGGTACTGCAGCGGGCTGGTGCGCCAGTTCGGCATCGGCCGGGTCGTCATCGGCGAGGCCACCACGTTCGAAGGCGGGCACGGCTGGCTCGAGGAGCACGGCGTCGAGATCACCCTGCTGGACGATCCGGCGTGCACCGCGCTGATGACCGAGTTCATCCGGGATCACCCGGACCTGTGGTTCGAGGACATCGGCGTTCCGACCTAGGTCTCGGCCTCGAAGACGACGGTCCGGTTGCGCCCGGCTCCCTTCGCCGCGCGCAACGCCTGATCCGCCGCGCCGACGAGCCGGTCGAGCGTCTCGCCGCAGGCGGGATGCGACGACACTCCGATCGAGACGGTCGTCCCCGCGAACGTCCCACCCAGTGAGACGAACGTCGAGGAGATCCGCAGCCGGATGCGTTCGGCGATCGCGTGCGCGTCGAACCGGCTCGTGCCGGGCAGCAGGACCACGAACTCCTCGCCGCCGAACCGGCCGACCAGGTCCGCGGCACGGACCTCGGCACGCAACGTGTCCGCCACGGCCCGCAGGACGTCGTCCCCGACGTGCCTGCCGTGCCGGTCGTTGAGCCGGGCGAAATGGTCGAGGTCGAGCATCAGCAGCGAAAGATCGGCGCCACGGCCGCGAAGCAGCTCGAGCTGGGTGCGGGCACCGTCCAACCAGGACGACGCGGTGAGCAGCCCCGTGCCGGAGTCCGTGCCCGCGTGACCACGCAGCGCGCGCATCGTCCCCGCCCGGTGAAGTACCACGAGCGCGCCCGCGAGTACCACGGTGACGAACGGCCAGTCCGCCGCCGACCAGGCGAGCAACAGTCCGAACGCGACCATCGCCGCGTCGAAGGCGAATCCCGACGGTTCCGCCCCGAATTCGGCCGCCGGCGCGGCCAAGGCCGCGTCGACGGACAGGAAGACCAGCCCGGTCGCGAAAACCAGGGCGAAACTTTCGAAATCCCTTGCCGCGCCGATGAACGGCGACGCACCCAGCAGTACCGGGATGATCGAGGCGCCGAGCGCCGAAAGCATGGTCGCGGACGCCGCGAACACCTGCCGGTGCGGGATCCCGCGCCGGATCCGGAACCAGCGATATCCCGCCGAGGCGACGACGAGCACCGCGGCCAAAGCGGGCGGCAGCAGGAGCACACCCGCGAAAATCCACGCCGCGTCCAGTCCCGCGCCGAGCCGGGTGTCGGCGCGGGATCGCTCGACCGGGCGAGAAAGCTCAGCGCTGAGGACCATTCCGGTTAACAGAGCGGAAAACGGAAGAAACGACGATGGCGCGGGCGGCCGCAACACGAAGAGGTAAGTGGTGGCGGCGATGGCGGCGAAGTCGACGAGGAGCAGATACCCGATCAGGCCCCGCCTGGGTAATTCCCACAGGCTCCACGACCCCAGTACCCGCCGCGGCGCGGCGAGCCGGTCTCTGCGGTCGCGGCTTCCGGTCGCCATCAGGGAGTCCCCCACCATTTCGGCAAACTAGCCGGTAATCGCGATGGTGTCGATCCGCTTTCCGGGTCATGACCCCCCTACTAAGGTCGGTCGTTTCCGGTGGGTATTCCGGTGAATTCTTGACAGTCCTGAATGGTCTAGTCCACCGTGGGTAGGCGCACCCTCCCGGTTGATCCGCCGCGTCAAGACGGAGGTGCTCCACACCTGCGCGCCTCGCCGCGCGCGTACCAGTTGGAGGACCGATGAAATCCTTACGACGCTGGGCGACACTGGCCACCACCGTCGGCGCCGCTCTCGCCACCGCCGCCGGCTTCGCTCCCGTCGCCTCGGCGGCCCCGGACCCGGTGCTGGCCTCGCCCTATCTGTACCAGTGGTCGGGACAGACGGATCCGATCGCCGCGATGAACGCCACCGGCGTCAAGGCCTTCACCCTCGCGTTCATCCTTTCCGACGGCGGGTGCAACCCGAAATGGGACGGCAGCCGTTCGCTCACCGGCTCCGACGCCACGATGATCAACAACATCCGCGCCAAGGGCGGCGACGTCATCCCGTCGTTCGGCGGCTGGTCGGGTACGAAGCTCGGCCCGAAATGCTCCACGCCCGCGGCACTCGCCGGCGCGTATCAAAAGGTCATCGACGCCTACAAACTCAAGGCGATCGACCTCGACGTCGAGAACACCGACGAGTTCGAGAACCACACCGTCCAGGACCGGATCCTGAACGCCGTCAAGATCACGAAGCAGAAGAATCCGGGCCTGCGCGTGGTCATCACCATCCCGACCGAGGTCGGCGGTCCCAACGCGCACGGCAAGCGGCTGATCAACCAGTCGAAGGTGCTCGGCGCGGGAGTCGACGCGTGGTCGGTCATGCCGTTCGACTTCTCCAGCGGCGGTGACATGGCGGGGAAGACCCGCAGTGCCGTGGACGGGCTGAAGAACGTCGTGAAATCCACTTTCGGTCTGAGCGACGACGCGGCCTACCGGCGCAGCGGGCTTTCGTCGATGAACGGTAGGACCGATGTGGCGGGCGAGACCGTCAGCGTCGCCGACTTCCGCGCGATCCGCGACTACGCGGCGAGCAAACACCTCGCCCGGTTGTCGTTCTGGGCGGTGAACCGCGATTGCAACAACTGCGCGGGAATCCCGCAGGGCAAGTACGACTACACCAAGATCGTGGCGGGTTATACCGGCTGATTTCCGTTCCCCACCGGTGTCAGTCCGTGAAGGCCTCCTTCCCTGCTCTCAAGGTAGGGAAGGAGGCCTTCACTACGCCCGAGCGCTTCACTGTCGCGACGGTGCCGCATGAGGAACCGTGTTGCGAAAGCCACTTTCGCAACGTTGAAGGTTGCGAAAGTGGCCTTCGCAAACTGAGCGGGCGATCGGTCCAGGCGTCGTGAGTCCTCGCCTGAAGTCCGTGAAGGCCTCCTTGAGGGACTCTGGGTCCTCAAGGAGGCCTTCACGGACCGGCCCCTGGGAACAATCGCGGCCGGAATCCACGTCACAAGCTCAGCGGCCGCAGTCCGGCGCCGTGTTCAGCGGCCGCCCGCGCGACCACACGAGGTCGACCGGATGCACCGAGCCGTCCGGATCAATCGACAGGATCGGCAACGCCTTGTCGAGCTGGTTCCCCGTCGCCTGGTCGAACGCGATGAAGCCGGTCGCGCCGGGTACCGGGGAGTTGCAGTCGATACTGCGCAACACGTTCGCCACCGAGACCGGATCCGCCGACACGTTCTGCACGGCCGCTTCGACGGCCGCGGCGACCGCGTCGTGTTCGATCATCGCGGCGCCGTCCCACAATTCCCCTTTCGGGAAACCGTGGGTACCGGTGAATTCCGCGACGAAGTTGTCATAGTTCTTCTTGTACGTGGGATGCGCCGGGTTGGCGGTGAACATATCCCACTGGTCGGGATACGCGAGCGCCGTGTAACGGAGCCGGACACTGATGTCCCCGTTCAGCTCCAAGGGTTTCCCGGCGAGTGTGCTCGCGTCGTCCCCGGTCATCACGGTCACCGTGTCGAGCCCTTCGCAGGCGCCGTCGCCCGCCAGCGCCGCCACGAGGGCGCCGAGGTCGAGGCCGCGGCCGGCGAAGTAGATCAGATCGGGTTTCGCGCCACAGATGTCGTTGTGCCATCTGCTGAACAGCCCCCGCAGGTACGCCTCGCGCGAAGTGTCGGCGAGCGGTTTGACGTCATAGGTCTTGGTGAAGAGGACCGGGACCTTCGACGAGTTCTGGAACGCTTCGGCGAGCGTGGTCGCGTAGGTGTCCTCCTTGCTGACCCCCTGGATCATCATCACGCGCCGGAAACCGTGCGCGGCGATGTATCCGGCGGCGGCGCGGGCCTCGTCGGTGTTGGTCGGTCCCACGCGGAAGAAGTTGTCGATCCGCGCGCCCTTCGGGTCGGTGTTCATGTTGTCCGCGGTGACGGTCGCGCCGATCGTGGCGATACCGTGTCTGGACAGTTCGGCCACCAGTGCCCGGCTGTTCTCCGAACTGGTGCCGACGTCGGTGACCGCGACGATGCGCTGGGCGGCGGCCGCGGCGACGATCTCCTCGGCGACCACGCGCCAGTGATCGGCGTTGCTCCCGTAATTGGCCAGCAGGAGCTTGATTCCCGGCGGCCCGTTCTTCGGCCACGCGGCGGTGATCGCGCCCTGGATCTCCCGCCGCACGAACGGGAACGGCTGGCTGTCGACCTGCGGATCGGGCGCGAGGTTCTCCAGCACCACGATGGTCTTGAAATTGTCCCCCGCCAGCTCGTTGCGGCTCTTGATGAACTTCTCCAGCGGGTCGAGCGGATCGTTGTCCCGCATCGGGCCGGAGTCGAGGTTCAGCCCGACGCAGACGTAAGACGAGCCGACCGAATCCTCGTCCGCGTCCACCGCCCGCAACCCGGAACCGCAGGACTCCCATGGTCTGAACCCCGCCAGCAACGCCCCTGCCAGCACGACCACGGCCAGGATCAGCAGCAGCCGATGGCGGTGCGCCCAGCCGCGTGGCCGGACCGGCGGCCCCGTCACCGCGCGTTCACGGGCCTCGGACATGCGTGTTCTCACCGAATCGAGCCAGGACATCACAGAGTTCCGTTCCGGGTCAGGGGAATTCGCCGCGGCGGGCGGCTTCCTTCGCCGACACGAGCGCGCCGACGTCGGGCTGATGCGAGGTGGTGGCCAGCGCGGCGAAGGCGTTCGCGATCACCTGATGCTGGCCCTGCCCGCGCACGGCGAACGGGTTGGCGGTCAGCCAGCCCGCCGCGATGAGCCGGGCGACGTTGTTCCGGATTTCGGACCGGTCGTTCGGGCACCGCGCGTTGTCCAGGTTGACGAGTTCTTCGTACAGCTCAGCGTGATCCCGCTCGGGTGGCAGATCGTCGGGCGCGTTCAGGACCAGCTCGAGTTTCGCGATCCACTCCGCGTGCGGGATCCGGTTGAACTCGCGTTCGAAGAACGTGACCACCTCGCCGATGTCGCCCAGCGCGAGATTGCAGTAGGCCAGGCGCACCGGATCCTGCGCGGTGTCCGGATCGTCGCGCAGGGCCTTGAACTGCTCCGAGTAGGTCGGCCCGTCGCCGTCACCGCGCCGGGCCAGCGCGGACACCAGGTTCGCGGCGATCCACGGGTGCAGGGCCGCCTGGTCGTCCGTGGAACCCGGCGAGTTCCGCGCCCTCACCCACAACGAGGTGCGCAGTTCGGTCAGGATCCGCCCGACGTGCGGCTGGTCGATCCGGCTCTGCGCGGCGTCCGGGATCAGCCAGGGCGCGGTCGCGAACGGGGCCGCGGTCACGAAATCGTCCACGTGGACGTCGTCGAGATGCTCGGTCAAAGCGAGCTCGGTCAGCCTGCGGTAGCAGGGATCCTGCCCCTCACGAGGATCGGTGGTGAGCAGATCGCGGTCGCCTTCGCGCGCGTCGCTCGCCCGCAACCGCCCCGCGAGCTGTTCGACCGCCGACGGGAGTCCACCGGTCGCCTTGTGCGCGAGCGTGACCTTGGGCGTCCGCGCGCCGGAACTGAGGATGCGCGCGATCCGCCCGATCGACTGGGGCGAGATCCGGACCGGGTAATAGGGCGAGTCCAGCGCGCCGTTGCCAGGGTTCGCCCAGTCGTCGTACGAGGCCTCCTCGCAGTCCGCGATCGGCCGGACGGCGGGCGGGGCGCCGGACGCGGGTTTCCACGGCGCCAGCCAGGCGGTCCCCCAGTCGTCGTGCCACCGCCCGCTGGTGGCGATCACCAGCAGCGCGTCGTGGGCATCACGGTCGTTCGGATGCTGGACGGCGTAGCGTTCCCGCGCTGCGATGAGGTCGGCGAGGAACTCGGTGCCGCCGGCGTGATCGACGTCGTCCAGCACCACCACCCAGTTGTGCCAGTGCCTGCGCTGCGGCGAGATATCGCAGGTGCACGGGCTCTTCTCCTCCGGTTTGGCCAGCCGCGGATGGTTCTCCCGGACGTCGCCGAGGAACGCCGCCATCAGCCACTCGTTGACCGCCTTGGCGTCGCGGGCGCTGCCGTGCGCGAGCCGGTTGAGTTCGAGCAGCGCGTCGAACGGGGATCTCCCCTCGGCGTTGGGGAAGTCCGCGAGCGACCGCAGCGCCTTGCCGAGGCGCGGCCGGATGTTCCGGACCAGATGCGGGAACGTCTGGCGGAACAAGTCCGCATACGGGGGCTCGACGAGACCGGTCGCCTTCGCCGTCTCGGTCAGCGTGTCGAGCGCTCTGTCCAGCGCCGGTGTCCAGATGATTCCGTGAAAACTGTTGAGCAGCGATTTCAGTTGCACGAGGTCTTCGTCGCGATTTCGGCCGGAAAGCTCCGCCTGAACCGCGATCAACGCGATCGTGAACCGAACGAACTGCGGTTTCGGCCGATTTCGCCATTTGCTCGACAACCCATAGGCCAGTTTCGTGAGCACGTCGATGGTGCCCGCTCTGCCGCCTTGCCCGAAAGCGAATCCGGCGTGCACGACACCCCAGCCCAGGTCACGGCGGATCGCTTCCAGCGCCGTGGTCTTCCCCGAGCCGACCGGCCCGAGCAACACCGTCACCGGCTGTGGACGGGACGGATTCCCCGTCTCGCGGTTGAGCAGCATTCTCCGGGCGAGCTGCACCGCGGGAGAATGTCGGTCCACACTCATTTTTCCTGTTCAGCCCCTAGTCATGCTCCGGGAGGAATGGAGAGTGCGAACCATCGTAGGTACCCGGCCTTGGCCGGGACACCGGAAAAGGGGCACCAGACACGAACGGACGAGAACAGGGATGAATCGTAATTCTTGTTCGACGATGCGCGACGCCGCCGATCACCCGATCGGCGCTATCCGCCCCACTGCGGCCACCGGCCACCACCGCGATATCCGCCGTGATGCCAGTCGTGATACCACTCGTGGTGACCAGCGCGCGGATCCGGCCGTTCCTCGGGTGGCGGGGTTGGCGTCGGTGACGGCGTCTCCGAGCCGTGCATCGACGCGGTCATCGGCGGCGGAGGGGCGACACTGCCGCCCGAAGGTCCCGACGGGACGGGCGAGGACGCCGCGTCGTCCGGGACCTCGACGGCCTGCGGGGCGATGGTCAGCGACGGCGGCGAGAGCGGCATCCCAGGGACGACCTCGGCCTGTTCGGCCGGGATGAGCAGCACGGCCAGCAGTCCGCCGACGAAGACACCGCCGGCCGAAAGCACGGAGATCCGCCGGATCCTCCCGTTCCCGGGAGCGGCGTCCGGAGCCCGGTGCTTCGGCCCTCGCGGTCCCTTACGACGGGGTGCCGCGCCGGCTTTCCGCATCAATTCGCTGAGGGCGTCCCCGCCGGAATCATGGCGAGCCGTGCGTGCCATCGGCACCTCCCTACCCGGTCCGTCGCTCGACGGCGACGGCCTCATCCCGGGGTGGATCCTAGGAACGCGGGAGGTGGTTGTAAACGGTCGTCGTCCACTGCGGACAGACGATGCGGTGAAGGGTCAGGCGGCAGCGGTGACCGCGATGGCGGCTTCGCCCGCCTCGGTCAGCTCGGCGGGCACCCGGCCCGTGACCGCGGCGGGACCGCTGGACGCGCCGGGGCGGATGTAGCCGCCGCGAGCCAGCGCGTGCGCGGTCATCTGGTCGCAACAGGCGAACCCGTCGATGAAGAGATCCGGCTCGCAGCTGCACGACATCTGGGCACGGCGCGCCGCGACCGCTCGCAGCATCGCCATCGCGCGATGGGACAGTTCGACCTCTGAACCGGACACCGGATTGGACCTCTCTCGATCAGCCACCTGAATCAGCAGCACTTACACCGTGTTATCGATCGCTGCTCCATCAGTGTTAACAAGATCTCAGACGTTGTCGGTGACTTCTTGGTTCCGTGAGATCTTGGCCGACGCCAAGGGCGGCTCGAGTACCCGTGCCCACTGGGCGACGATCTGCTTACGCCGCTTCGTGTCGTCGGTCAGCAAGTTCGCCAGCCCCAGGCCGCGCGCAAGATCGAGAGTGGCCTGGACCAGCTCGCGAACACCCTGGTGGGACTCGTCGACGCCGAGCAGCTCGACCGTCACCCGGTGCGCTTCCCGGCCGACCCGTGCCTCCAGCGGCACCAGGGTCGCGCGCAGCGACTCGTCGGTCGACGCCGCGACCCAGAGGTGGAGCGCGGCACGGAACAGGGGCCCGCTGTAGAGATTGAGCACCATGTCGACGGCCCGCTCGATCCGGGACCGCCCCGAAGGCAGCTCCGCGGCGCGGGCGCGCAGTTCCACGATCTGGATCTCACCGACATGCTCGACCGCGGCCGCGACCAGGTCCTCCCTGGTCGGGAAGTGGTGCTGGGCGGCACCGCGCGAGACGCCGGCGCGTTCGGCGATCAGCGCGACGGTGGTCCCGTGCCAGCCCAGCTCCCCGATCGTCTCGACGGCGGCCTCGACCAGCCGCCGCCGGGTCGTGCGGCTGCGCTCCTGCTGTGGTTCGCGAATCACGGGGTGCGGCTCTCGACCCAGAAATCGAGCTGCAGGTCTTCCTCCCGCCCGCCGACGCGGTACTTCGAGAAGTCCGTGACCCCCTCGGCGGCCAGCACCTCGTCGTCGAGGTAGAAGTTCCCCGTCGCGTCGGTGCTCGGCTTGGTGAGGATCGCGTGCGCCGCGTCCGCCATGATCTCCGGTGTCCGCGACTTCGCCGCCAGTTCCGCGCCGACCACGTTGCGGATCGCCGCGGTGTCGATCGTCGTCCGCGGCCACAGCGAGTTCGCCGCGATCCCGTACTGCCGCAGTTCCGCGGCGAGCCCGACCGTCACCAGGCTCATCGAGTACTTCGCGATGCTGTACGCGAGGTGCCCGGCCCGGAACCACTTCTCGTCGAGGCTGATCGGCGGGGACAACGTCAGGATGTGCGCGTTCTCCGCCTGCTTCAGGTATGGGATGGCGAGTTTCGACAGCAGGAAGGACCCGCGCGCGTTGATGTCCTGCATCAGGTCGTAGCGCTTCATGCTGACCGTTTCGGTCGGGGTCAGGTCGATCGCGCTGGCGTTGTTGAGCACGATGTCGATCCCGCCGAACTGCTCCGCGGTCCGCACGATCGCGGCCTCGACCGACGTGTCGTCCCGGACGTCGCCGACGATCGGCAGCGCCTGCCCGCCGGCGTCCTCGATCGCCTTGGCGGCGGTGTAGAGCGTGCCCGGCAGCTTCGGATGCGGCTCGGCGGTCTTCGCGAGCAGGGCGATGTTCGCTCCGTCGCGGGCGGCGCGGACCGCGATGGCCTCGCCGATCCCGCGGCTGCCACCGGAGATGATGATCGTCTTGCCGTGCAGCGTGCTCATGGGAGGCCTCTCAGTGTCCGTTGGTGAACCCGCGGCCGCGATCACGTCGCCAGGACGCGCCGGTGAAACTCACCGGCGACTGTCGCCGCGGAGCGCCCTGCCGCCGCGATAGCGGGGCCTGCGGCCGAGGCGGGTTCACGTCGTGGTCGGCTGGTTGGATCGCTCGCATTCTGCTCCGCCTCCTCCTCAGTAGGAGCGGGGCAGGCCGAGGCTGTGCTGGCCGACGAAGTTGAGGACCATCTCGCGGCTCACCGGCGCGATCCGGCCCAGCCGGACGGCCGTGACCAGCGTGCCCAGCCCGTACTCGCTGGCGAGCCCGTTGCCGCCGTGGGTCTGCACGGCCTGGTCGACCGCGCGGATGGCGACCTCGGCGGCGGCGTACTTCGCCATGTTCGCCGACTCGCCCGCGCCGAAGTCGTCGCCGGAGTCGTAGAGCGACGCGGCCTTCTGCGTCATGAGCTTGGCCAGTTCCAGTTCGATCTTGATCTCGGCCAGCGGATGCGCGAGACCCTGGTGGGTGCCGATCGGCGCGCCCCACACCTTGCGCTCGTTGGCGTAGCCGACGGCCTTGCCCAGCGCGTACCGGGCGATGCCGAGCGAGAACGACGCGCCCATGATGCGTTCGGGGTTGAGCCCGGCGAACAGCTGGGCGATCGCCGCGTCCTCCTCGCCGACCAGCGCGTCGGCGGGCAGGTGGACGTCGTCGAGGAACAGGCCGAACTGCTTCTCCGGCGAGACGATGTCCATGTCGATCTGCTTGTACTCGAAGCCGGGCGTGTCGGTCGGGACGGTGAACAGCGCGGGCTTGAGCTTGCCGGTCTTCGCGTCCTCGGTACGGCCGACGACCAGGACGGCGTCCGCCTCGTCGACACCGGAGATGAAGACCTTCCGTCCACTGAGGACCCAGCCGTCGCCGTCGCGTTTCGCGGTGGTGGTGATCTTGTGCGAGTTCGACCCGGCGTCCGGTTCGGTGATCGCGAAGACCATCCGCCCGCTGCCGTCGGCGATCCCTGGCAGCCAGCGCTTCTTCTGCTCCTCGGTGCCGAACCGCGAGATCACCGTGCCGCAGATCGCCGGCGAGACGACCATGAGCAGCAGCGGACAGCCCGCCGCGGCGAGTTCTTCGAGCACCGCGGCGAGATCCGCGATCCCCGCTCCCCCGCCGCCGTACTCCTCGGGCAGGTTCACGCCGAGGTAGCCGAGCCGTCCGGCCTCGGCCCACAGCTCGTCGGTCTTGAGCCCGGCACGGGCCTGTTTCGCGTAGTACTCGTACCCGTACTTCTTGCCGAGTTCGGCGACCGCTGCCCGCAGCGCGACGCGCTCCTCGGGCTCGGTGAAGTTCATCGCGTTCATTCGTCGTCTCCTACCACCGCGAGGATCGTGCCCACTTCGACCTGTTGTCCGACCACCACCGGGAGTTCCGTCACGACGCCGTCGGCGGGCGCCGCGATCCGGTGTTCCATCTTCATCGCTTCGAGCCACAGCAACGGATCGCCGGTCTTGACGGTGTCGCCCGCCTCGACCGCGAGCCGGACCACCGTGCCCGGCATCGGCGCCACGAGCGATCCGGCCGCGAGCGCCGCGTCGGGATCGGTGTACCTCGGCACCACGACCAGTTCGACGGAGCCCTCCGGCGAATCGACGTACACCGTCTCGCCGTACCGGGCGACGGCGAACTTCCGCCGCACCCCGGAGACTTCCAGGACGACATCGCCGCTTTCGGCGGAGATCAGTTCGACGCCTTCGAAACCGTCGGCGCGCAGACCGTCCCGGCCGAGGCTGTAGACGACCTCGATCTCGTCGTCACCTTGGCGGAAGCGTTTGCGCTGCCCCTGGGAGCGGACGTTGCGCCAGCCGCTCGGCAGCCGCCGCTGCACCCGCGCGTCCGAGCGGTTCGCCGCCGCCCCCGCCAAAGCGGCGGCCAGCGCCGAAATCCGTACAGTGTCCACAGTGGCCAGTGGACGGGCCAGGTTTTCGAGTCCGTGCCGGTCGAAGAACGCGGTGTCGGTCTCGCCGTCGAGGAAGGCCTGGTGGCGCAGGACGTTCACCAGCAGATCGCGGTTGGTCACCACGCCGTGGATCTCCGCACCGGCCAAGGCTCCCGCCAGTGCCCGTGCGGCGCTACGGCGATCCGGGGCGTAGGCGATGACCTTGGCGAGCATCGGGTCGTAGTATACTCCGACGGCCTGTCCGCTGACGAAACCGGAATCCAGCCGGACACCAGGGCCGACTTCGAATTCCCGTTGTACGGCGGGTACTTCGAAGCGGTGCAAGGTGCCGCTCTGTGGCTGCCACCCCGCGGCCGGGTCCTCGGCGTAGAGCCGGACCTCGATCGCGTGACCGCGCGTCTCCGGCTCGTCGATCGGGAGGTGCTCGCCCTCCGCGATCCGCAACTGCAGCGAAACGAGGTCGAGCCCGGTCGTGGCCTCGGTGACCGGATGTTCCACCTGGAGCCGGGTGTTCATCTCCAGGAAGTAGAACCGCCCGTCCGGTCCGGCGAGGAACTCCACCGTCCCGGCGCCGACGTAATCGATCGCCTGCGCGGCCTTGCGCGCGGCGTCGAACAACGCCTCCCTCATGGCCTCGTCGACGAACAGTGACGGCGCCTCTTCGACGACCTTCTGGTGACGGCGCTGGATCGAGCATTCGCGCTCCCCCACCGCCCACACCGTGCCGTGGGTGTCGGCGAGCACCTGGACCTCGATGTGACGGCCGGTCTCCAGGTACCGCTCGCAGAACACGGTCGGGTCGCCGAACGCCGAAGCGGCCTCCGCGCTCGCGCCCTCGACGGCCTCGGCGAGTTCGCCGAGCGAGCGCACGACCCGCATCCCGCGTCCGCCACCCCCGGCGGAAGCCTTGACCAGCAACGGAAGGTCGGCCTCGGTGACCTCGGCCGGGTCCAATTCGGACAGGATCGGGACACCCGCCTCGGCCATCATCCGCTTGGACTCGACCTTGGAGCCCATGCTCTCGATGGCTTCCGGCGGCGGGCCGACCCAGGTCAGCCCGGCGTCGATCACGGCGCGGGCGAAGGCGGCGTTCTCGGACAGGAAACCGTAACCGGGGTGGATCGCGTCGGCGCCTGTCTCGACGGCCGCCTTGATCAGCAGCTCGGCTCGGAGGTACGTGTCAGCGGGCGCGTTGCCCGGCAGACGGACGGCGATATCCGCCTCGGCGGTGTGTGGCGCGTCGGCGTCCGCGTCGGAGAACACCGCGACCGTGCCGATCCCGGCGTCGCGACAGGTGCGGAACACGCGGCGGGCGATCTCACCGCGGTTGGCGACCAGAAGTTTCTCGATCATGCCGCTCACATCCTGAAGACGCCGAAGCCTTCGGCGCCCTTCACTGGTCCATTGTGGATCACGGACAGGCTGAGCCCGAGCACCGTGCGGGTGTCACGAGGATCGATGATCCCGTCGTCGTAGAGCATCCCGGAGAGGAACATCGGCATCGACTCGGCCTCGATCTGCCCCTCCACCATGGCGCGCATGGCGGCGTCGTGCTCCTCGTTGTACTCCTGCCCGCGCGACGCGGCGGCGGCACGGGCCACGATGGAGAGCACGCCAGCCAGCTGCTGCGGCCCCATGACCGCGGATTTCGCACTGGGCCAGGCGAAGAGGAAACGGGGATCGTAGGCACGGCCGCACATCCCGTAATGCCCGGCGCCGTACGAGGCACCCATGAGCACCGACAGATGCGGCACCTTCGAGTTCGACACGGCGTTGATCATCATCGCGCCGTGTTTGATGATGCCGCTCTGCTCGTACTCCTTGCCGACCATGTAGCCGGTGGTGTTGTGCAGGAAGACCAGCGGCGTGTCGATCTGGTTGGCGAGCTGGATGAACTGCGCGGCCTTCTGCGACTCCTCGCCGAACAGCACGCCCTGCGCGTTGGCGAGGATGCCGACCGGGTAGCCGTGGATACTCGCCCAGCCGGTGGCGAGACTGCTGCCGTACAAGGGTTTGAACTCGTCGAAGTCCGAGCCGTCGGCGACCCTGGCGATCACCTCGCGCGGGTCGAACGGCACCTTGAGGTCGGTGGGCACGATGCCGAGCAGGTCTTCCACGGAATACAGCGGCTCGGCGTAGTCCGGTTTCGGCGTCGGCCCCTGTTTGGTCCAGTTGAGCCGTTTGACGATACTGCGGCCGAGCCGGATCGCGTCCTCTTCGTCCGCCGCGAGGTAGTCGGCCAGACCGGACGTGCGAGCGTGCATCTCGGCGCCGCCGAGCGATTCGTCGTCGGACTCCTCACCGGTGGCCATCTTGACCAGCGGTGGCCCACCGAGGAAGACCTTCGCCCGTTCCTTGACCATCACGACGTAGTCCGACATGCCGGGCAGATACGCGCCACCCGCGGTCGAGTTGCCGAACACCAGCGCGATCGTCGGCACCTTCGCCGCCGAAGACCGGGTGAGGTCACGGAAGATCCGGCCGCCGGGAATGAAGATCTCTTTCTGTGTCGGCAGATCCGCCCCGCCGGACTCGACGAGGTTGATCACCGGCAGGCGGTTCTGCGCGGCGATGTCCGCGGCGCGGTAGCTCTTCTTGGCCGTCCACGGGTTGCTCGCCCCGCCTTTGACCGTCGGGTCGCTCGCCGAGATCATGCATTCGACACCTTCGACGACGCCGATCCCGGTGATCACGCTGGCGCCGACCTGGTAATCCGAACCCCAGGCCGCCAGCGGCGACAGCTCCAGGAACGGTGAGTCCTCATCTAGGAGGAGTTCGATCCGTTCGCGGGCCAGCAGTTTGCCGCGTTTGCGGTGGCGGGCGACGTACTTCTCGCCGCCGCCCGCGATCGCCTTGGCGTGCTCGCCGTCGATCTCGGCCAGCTTGCCGAGCATGGACTCGCGGTTGGCGGCGAACTCCTCGCTCCGCGTGTCCACAGTGGACCTGATCGTGCTCATGCGGTGTATCCCAATCGCTTCGCGGCCAAGCCGGTGAGGATCTCGTTGGTCCCGCCGCCGATGCCGAGGATGCGCACGTCACGGTAGTGACGCTCCACTTCGGACTCGCGCATGTAGCCGAGTCCGCCGTGCAGCTGCACGGCCTCGTTGACCACCCATTCGGCGGTCTCGACGGCGGTGTTCTTCGCGAAACAGGCTTCGGCGATGACCTCTTCGCCCGCGACGTGCCGCTGGGCGACCTGCCGGGTGTAGGTGCGGGCGACGTCGATCTTGCGCGCCATCTCGGTGAGTTTGTGCTGCACCAGCTGGCGGGAAATCAGCGGGCGGCCGAAGGTCTCGCGCAAGCGGCACCAGTCCAGCGTCAGGTCGAGTGCTCGCTGAGCATGCGCGTAGCCCTGCACCGCCAGCGACACCCGCTCGGTGACGAACTGGGTGGCGACCTGCGCGAATCCGCTGTTCTCGGCGCCGATCAGGTTCTCCGCGGGTACGCGTACGTCCACATAGGACAGCTCCGCGGTGTCCGAGCAGAGCCAGCCCATCTTCTCCAGTTTGCGGGAGACGGTGAAGCCCGGCGTACCGCGTTCGACCACGATGAGCGAGATCCCGTGGGCGCCCGCCTCGCCGGTGCGGACCACGGTGGTCACGAAGTCGGCGCGGCAACCGGAGGTGATGAAGGTTTTGGCCCCGTTGATGACGTACTCGTCGCCCTCGCGCACCGCGGTGGTGCGGATCCCGGCGACGTCGGAGCCGCCGTCGGGTTCGGTGACCGCGAGCGAGCCGATCTTGTGGCCCTCCAGGGTCGGCCGGACCCAGCGTTCGATCTGCACCGGATCGCCTGCCGCCGCGATATGCGGGACGGCGATGCCGCAGGTGAACAGCGAGGCGAAGAGCCCGCCGGAGCCACCCGCGTAGTGCAGTTCCTCGGCGATGACCACCGCGTCGAGGTAGTCGCCGCCGCCACCGCCGACCTCCTCGGGGAAGCCGACGCCGAGCAGTCCGAGCTCCCCGGCCTTGCGGTGCAGGTCGCGGGGCAGTTCGCCCTCGCGTTCCCAGTCTTCGAGGTGGGGCAGGATCTCGGTTTCGGCGAACCGCCGCACGGTCTTGCGCAGTTCGTCGCGTTCCGGCGTGGCGAAGGGGTCGGTCACAGGAGGGCCTCCGGGATGTCGATCTCGCGGGAGCGCAGCCATTCCCCGAGTGCCTTCGCCTGCGGGTCGAACCGCGCCTGCGACGCGACACCCTCGCCGAGGATGCCTTCGACGACGAAGTTGAGCGCCCGCAGGTTCGGCAGGAGATGCCGCCGGACCTCGAGGTCCGCGGTCTCCGGGAGCAGCAGTTTGAACTCGGTGACGGTGAGCCGGTGCGCGAGCCAGCGCCACGCCTCATCGGAACGCGCCCAGACGCCGACGTTCGCGTTGCCGCCCTTGTCCCCGCTGCGGGCGCCGACCACCCTGCCGAGCGGCGCGCGGCGAACCCGCGCCTGGGTGAACGGCGCGGGCAGCCGGTCGTCGTCCACATCGGACAGTGGCAGGGTTTCGGCGGCGGGTGCGATGTCGCGGCGCGTTCCGTCCGGAAGGACGGCGACGTGCGGCACCTCGTGCGCGTCGACGAAAGCGGGCCGGTACACGCCGTAGGGCGAAGCGGCCGAGGGCGGCGCGGTGACGTGGAAGCCCGGGTAGCTCGCCAACGCGAGTTCGATCGCCGCGCCGCTGAACGCGCGCCCGGCGACCTCAGGATCGGCGTCCTTCACCGCGACGTGCAGCAGCGCGCTCGCCTGCTGCTCGGTTTCGGCGTCCGGCCGGTCGGTGCGGGCCAAGGTCCACTGGACGTCCGCCGGCGGCCTGGCCTTGAGCGCGCCTTCGAGTTGTTCCTTGACCAGTGCGGCTTTCTCCTCGATGTCGAGTCCGGTGAGGACGAACGTCGTCTCGTTGCGGAAACCACCGAGCCCGTTCAGACAGACCTTGAGGGTCGGTGGCGGCGGCTCACCGGTCACGCCGCTGATCCGGACGCGGTCCGGGCCGTCCTCGGAAAGCGTCAGCGTGTCGAACCGCGCGGTGACGTCCGGCCCGGCGTACCGGGCGCCGGTGATCTCGTAGAGCAGTTGCGCCGTAACGGTTCCCGCGGTCACCACGCCGCCGGTGCCGGGGTGTTTGGTGATCACGCTGGAGCCGTCGGCGGAGATCTCGGCGATCGGGAACCCCGGGACGCCGATCTCGTGCTCGGTGAAGAAGGCGTAGTTGCCTCCGGTGGCCTGCGTGCCGCATTCGATCACGTGCCCGGCGGCGACCGCGCCCGCCAGCGCGTCGTAGTCGTCGCGTGCCCAGCCGAAATGCGCGGCGGCCGGGCCGACGATCACCGACGCGTCGGTGACCCGCCCGGTCACCACGATGTCGGCACCCGCGTTCAGGCATTCCGCGATCCCCCACGCCCCGAGGTAGGCGTTGGCGGTCAACGTCTTGCCGAAGCCGAGTTCTTCGGCGCGCTGGACGAGGTCGTCCCCCTCGACGTGCGCGATGGCGACGTCGACGCCGAGTTTCGCGGCCAGTTCGCGAAGGGCGTCCCCGAGACCGGCGGGGTTGAGCCCACCGGCGTTCGCCACGATCTTGACGCCCTTTTCCTTCACCAGCGCGAGATTCTGGTCCATCTGGCGCAGGAAGGTCTTGGCGTACCCGCGGTTCGGGTCCTTCATCCGGTCCCGGCCGAGGATGAGCATGGTCAACTCGGCGAGGTAGTCGCCGGTCAGCACGTCGAGCGGGCCGCCGGTGAGCATCTCGTGGACCGCGGAGAACCGGTCGCCGTAGAACCCGGACGCGTTGCCGATCCTGATCGGAGCCTGGGTCATGCGAACTGCCCCGGTTTCCGCCCGGCGCCGGGCGGCCCGGCGAAGGCCTGCGCGATCCCGAGCCATTCCTCGACGTCCTTGCCGGTGGCGACCAGGTCGGTGTCCGCCGGGTGACGGCGCTGGGTGATGACGAGACAGAAGTCGGCGGCGCTGCCGGTGAGCCGCTGCCCCGCGTCCTCGGGCCCGAACGCCCAGGTGGTGCCGTCAGGCGCGGTCAGTTCGACACGGAATTCCTCGGCGGGCGGGGAAAGCGAATTGAGTTTGTAGGCGAAGTCGCGGGTGCGGGTGCCGAACCGGGCGATATGCCAGATCCTGGCCGTGTTCTCCCGCTTGACACCGAGCGCGTCGTAGATGTCCTGTCCGTGCGCCCAGGTCTCCATGAGGCGCGCCGTCACCATGGACGCGGCGCTCATCGGCGGGCCGTACCAGGGGATCTTCTGCCCGTCGGGCACCGCCGCGAGTGCGTCGGCGAGTTTCGCGCGGCCGGCGCGCCACTCCGCCAGCAGTTCACGCGGCGGCGTCTTCGCACCCTCGGCCGCGCCGTCGTCGACGTAGGACTCGCCCGTCGCGAGCAATCCTTCGATCTCGGCCTGCCACTCGGCCTCGGAGCCGCGCGCCGCGATCAGCGCCTTCTTGTCCGTCCAGGCCAGATGAGCGATCTGATGGGCGATCGTCCAGCCTTCGGCCGGGGTCCGCCGCGCCCACTCCGACGCGGGCAGATCCGCCACCACGTCGTCGATGGCCTGCGATTCCGCCGCGAGATCCCCAAGGATCACGCCAAGGTCAGCCATGCCCGCCTCCTCGCGTCCCCCTCAGGCTGGCACCCCGCGTCGGAAAAATCAAGCACGCCTGATTGTTTTTATCCTGCCGGACGCTCAAGTACATGAAGGCCCCCTTCCTGTACCTAGGCGCAAGGAAGGGGGCCTTCATGTACTTCGGCGGCCGTTTGTGACTGGTGGTGCTGCTGGGGCGCAAGTGGCGGCGAGCGACCCTACTTCCCCGCCCGCTCGAACTCCCGGATCAGCACCGGGTACTGCTCTCCCCCGTGCCCGGCGGCGATCGCGCGGTCGGCCATCGCCTTGAACAGCTTCGGCATCTCAGCGTTCACGCCCAGCGCTTCACATTCCTCGACGAGATGGGCCATGGCCCGCGCGTCGGTCTCCAGCGCGGCGACCTCGGCCGGGAAGGAATCCTTGTCGACCTGTTCGGCGTACCCGGGCAGCCAGCCCGCCACCCCGACGGCGAGCTGCTGCGCGAAGGGCGCGTACGTCGCGGCGTCGACACCGGCCGTCTTGAGCATCGCGGTCCCCTGGAGCCATGCGTTCAGGACGCTCCACATCATCGTCAGGCCGGCGACGTCGTACAGAGACGCGAGCCCGTGGTCCTCGCCGAGGTAGCTGATCGTACCGAGCGCGCCGAGCTCGAAGTCCGGCCGCGACCCGCTCAGCAGGATCACCGCGTCGGCGGTCCCGATCGTCGACGGGATGGCCATGATCGCGCCGTCCACGTACCGGGCACCCTGTTTTTCCGCCCAGGCGGCGGTTTCCCGCGCCTGGGCGGAGTCGCCCGAGGTCAGGTTGACCAGTTTCGTGCCCTCCAGCGCGACGTCGCCGAGCAGTTCACGGACGGCGGAGTAGTCGGTGAGGCACAGAATCGTGACGCCGCCCGAGCCGAGCGCGTCGCCGATCGTGGGCGCGAGTCGCGCCCCTTCGGCCACGAGCGCGTCCGCCTTGGCGGCCGTCCGGTTCCACACGTTCGTGGGATGCCCCGCCTTCAGGAACGCGCGGGCGAGCGCGGTGCCCATGAGACCGAGGCCGACGACGGAAATCGGAGTGTTCGTGTTGTCTGTCATGGCACGATCGTCAACGTTGATACCGGTATGAAGGTCAAGTGGGGAAAGCGATGAAGATCGGTGAACTGAGTCACCGGACGGGCGTCAACGCCCACCAGTTGCGCTACTACGAGGCACAAGGCCTCTTGGAGGCGAGCCGCGGCGCGAACGGCTACCGCGAATACGACGAGTCGGCGTTGCTGCGGGTGAAGCAGATCCGTCATCTGCTCGCCGCCGGCCTGTCGTCCGAAGACATCGCGTACCTGCTCCCCTGCGCGATCGGCGAGGAACCCGAGCTGATCGGCTGTCCCGAACTGCTGGCCGCGATGCGCGAGCGACTCGGCCGCCTGGACGAGCAGCTGGCCAAGCTGACCCGGTCGCGCGACGCGCTGGCCGAGTACATCGTCGTGGCCGAACGCGTCGGCGGCGAGACCTACCCGCCCTTCGACGGCGCCGTCGCGTGAACGAGGCGATCCGACTGCGGGAGCAGGGCACCGATGAGGCACGTCGGCGGCTGATCGACCTGGCCGGGCGGAACCCGCGGGACGCCGTGATCGCCTACCAAACGGCCTGGGCCCACGATTCCGCCGGGCTGGAGGCCGAAGCGGCCTCGTTCTACGAACAGGCACTCGCGGGCGAAGGTCTGTCCACAGAGGACAGGCACGGCGTGTTCGTGGGACTCGGCAGCACGTATCGCGTCCTCGGCCGGTACGACGAGTCGCTCGCGACCTTGCGGCGCGGCCTCGGCGAGTTCCCGGACGACCCGGCACTGCGGACGTTCCTCGCGATGGCGCTCTACAACGTCGGCGAGGCGCGCGAGGCGGCGGGAACCCTGTTGAAGGTGCTCGCGGCGACCAGCGCGGACGACGGGGTCCAGCGGTACCGGCGAGCGGTCGAGTACTACGCGGACCATCTGGACGACGTCGATTGAGTCTTATTGACACCTTGTCAACGTAGCCTTACTTTCACGTCATGAGCGCGTACGCCGAAATCACCTACGAGGTCGCCGACCGCATCGCGACCGTCACGCTCAACCGGCCGGAGGCCCGCAACGGCTACACCATCCGGATGGCCGACGAACTCGGCGACGCGATGGACCGGGCCGACCGCGACGAGGACGTCCGGGTGGTCATCCTGACCGGCAACGGCAAGGATTTCTCGGTGGGCGCCGATCTCACGCAGGGCGGCTTCGACTTCGACCCGGAGACCGGTCCGGACGCGGCCTGGCAGGAGCCGGCGGGACGCTGCTCGAAACGGATCTTCACGATGAACAAGCCGGTGATCGCGGCCCTGCGGGGCGCGGCCGTCGGCGGCGGCGTCACGATCACGCTGTCGTGCGACTACCGGCTGGCGTCCACGGATTCCCGGTTCGGTTTCGTCTTCGTCCGCCGCGGGATCTACCCCGAAGGCGCGTCCGCGTGGTTCCTGCCACGGCTCGTCGGGATGGGCACGGCACTCGACTGGATGGTCAGCGGGCGCGTCTTCGGTGCCGAGGAAGCGAAAACCGCCGGGCTGGTCCACAGTGTTCATGAGCCCGAAGAAGTGCTCGGCAAGGCTCGCGAACTGGCCATCGAGATCGCCACGACCACGTCGCCGGTGTCGGTCGCGGTGACCCGGCAGCTGCTGTACCGGATGGCCAGCGCGGAATCGCCGTTCCCCGTGCACGAACTGGACTCCAAGCTGATCGGCGGCCTGGGCTCCAGTCCGGACGCCGTCGAAGGCGTCGTGTCCTTCCTGCAGAAACGACCACCGGAGTTCTCCATGCGCGTCGACACCGACCAGCCGGCCTGCCTGCCGTGGCGGAACTCGTGACCGCCTATCCCCCGGAGCCCTGGAACCTGGCGGGTCAGGCATACCTGTCGATCTGGCGTGTCCCGGTGAACGAACTGCCCGAACTGCCCAGCGGCGCCGAGCCGATCACACTGGGCGGCCGCGCCCAAGTGTTCACCGCGTGGATCGACTACCAGGAGCCCGGGCAGCTCCAGTACCACGAACTGCTGGCGACCGTCGCGGTCCGCGGCGAACGTCTCTCCAGCTCCATCACCGACATCTGGGTCGACAGCGAGGTCTCCCTCGCCGGCGGACGCGCGCTGTGGGGCATCCCCAAGGATCTCGCCGCGCTCGACTTCACGCACGGGCGGACCTTCACGGCCTCGGCGGCCACCCACGAAGACTGGATCGCGACGGCGGCGTTCACCCCCCGTCCGAGCCTTCCGGTGCGGATGCCCGCGGCCTTCGACGTCGTCCAAATGCTGGACGGACGTCTCAAAAGAAGCCCCGTCCGAGCGACGGCGAACCCGCGTCCCGCGGCCGCCGATTGGCGGATCAACGAGTCCGGCCCATTCGGCTTCCTCGCCGGTCAGCGGCCCGCGCTGAGCGCCTGCCTGCGCGACTTCAAGATCGTTTTCGGCGGCTGACCGGCCGCTCAGCGTGATCGTCTAACCCGCCAGGGTGAGCCGACGACACGCCACCCATTGGGGCACGTGCAGCCTCCGACCCCTACATGTAGTCTCTGGGGACCGGTACCGCCCAGCGACGGGGAGACCGCTCGGGAGCGGTTGCCGGACAGCTTTGTGAACGTGCAGCGCACGGCCTTATGCGGCCTTGTGGTGCTTCAACGCGCCTTTTTTAAGAGACACAGTGGAGACGACGCATGTCATTGGAAACCGGTCAGCGGCCGCCCTCGTCCTCGGACACCACGCCCGCGACCGTGCGAGTCATCCGGCGGGACGGCAGCGTGTCCCCCTTCGACGCGAACAAGATCTCGGTCGCCGTGACCAAGGCCTTCCTCGCCGTCGAGGGCGGTGACGCGGCCGCCTCGTCGCGGATCCACCACCTGGTCAAGGAACTGACCGAGCAGATCGAGACCACCCTGCTCCGCCACGCGGGTCCCGAGACCGCGCTGCACATCGAGCAGATCCAGGACATCGTCGAGCTCGCGCTGATGCGCGGCGAGCACCACAAGGTCGCCCGCGCGTACGTCCTGTACCGCGATGAGCGCGCGAAGGCCCGCGAGGCCGAGAAGCCCGCGTCATCCGACGTCGCCATCAGCGTCAAGACGGCCGACGGCTCGCTCCGTCCGCTCGACTGGGCCCGCGTCTCGCACGTGGTCGGCGAGGCCGTCGCCGGGCTCGAGGACGTTTCCGCCGAGCCGGTGCTGGCCGAGGCCAAGCGCAACCTCTACGACGGCATCAGCGCCGACGAACTCGCCCTCGCCCAGATCATGGCCGCGCGCGTGCTCGTCGAGCAGGAGCCGAACTACTCCTACGTCAGTGCCCGGCTGCTCGCGGACAAGCTCCGCGGCGAGGCGCTCAGCTACCTCGCGGGCGTGCCGCAGCAGGCCAGCCAGGACGAAATGACCGCGCGGTACCCGCAGTACTTCCGGGACTACCTCAAGCGCGCCATCGAGCTTGAGCTGGTCAACCCCGAGCTCCAGACCTTCGACCTGGACAAGATCACCGCGGCCATCCGCGCCGAGCGCGACCTCGACTTCGGCTTCCTCGGCCTGCAGACCCTGTACGACCGGTACTTCCAGCACCACGACGGTGTCCGCTTCGAGCTGCCGCAGGCGTTCTTCATGCGCGTCGCGATGGGCCTGGCGATCCGCGAGGACGACCGGGAAGCCCGCGCCATCGAGTTCTACGAGCTGCTCTCGACGTTCCACTTCATGGCGTCCACCCCGACGCTGTTCAACTCGGGCACCACTCGCCCGCAGCTGTCGTCCTGCTTCCTGACCACGGTCGACGACGACCTGGACTCGATCTTCCAGGCGTACAAGAACAACGCGCTGCTGGCGAAGTACTCGGGCGGTCTCGGCAACGACTGGACCCCGGTCCGCGGCCTCGGCGCGCACATCAAGGGCACCAACGGCCAGTCGCAGGGTGTCGTGCCGTTCCTCAAGATCGCCAACGACACCGCGGTCGCGGTGAACCAGGGCGGCAAGCGCAAGGGCGCGGCCTGCGCGTACCTCGAGACCTGGCACGTGGACATCGAGGAATTCCTCGACCTGCGCAAGAACACCGGTGACGACCGTCGCCGCACGCACGACATGAACACCGCGAACTGGGTGCCGGACGAGTTCCTGCGCCGCGTCGAGGCCGACGCGCAGTGGACGCTGTTCTCGCCGAACGAGACCCCGGATCTGCACGACCTCTACGGCAACGCGTTCGCCGAGCGCTACCGCGAGTACGAGGCCGCCGCCGAGCGCGGCGAGCTGAAGGTGTTCCGCAAGGTCCGCGCGGTCGACCTGTGGCGCCGCATGCTGACCATGCTGTTCGAGACCGGCCACCCGTGGATCACCTTCAAGGACCCGTGCAACCTGCGTTCGCCGCAGCAGCACGTGGGTGTCGTGCACTCGTCCAACCTGTGCACCGAGATCACCCTGAACACCACCACCGACGAGGTCGCGGTCTGCAACCTCGGCTCGGTGAACCTGCTCAAGCACGTCACCCCCGAGGGCTTGGACACCAAGCGCCTCGAGAAGACCGTGCGCACCGCGGTCCGCATGCTCGACAACGTGATCGACATCAACTTCTACACGATCCCGGAGGCGCGCCGCTCCAACCTGCGTCACCGCCCGATCGGCCTCGGCCTGATGGGCTTCCAGGACGCGCTGTTCGAGATCGGTGTGCCGCTGTCCTCGGACGAGGCCGTGCAGTTCGCGGACACCAGCATGGAGCACATCAGCTACTACGCGATCTCTGCGTCGACCGACCTCGCCGAGGAGCGCGGCCAGTACCAGACGTTCGAGGGTTCCTTGTGGAGCAAGGGAATCCTGCCGATCGACTCGATGCAGCTGCTGATCGACGCGCGCCAGGGCGACGCGCTCGACGTCGACACCTCGTCCACTTTGGACTGGGCGCCGCTGCGCGAGCGGGTCAAGACCGTCGGCATGCGCAACTCCAACGTGATGGCGATCGCGCCGACCGCGACGATCTCCAACATCTGCGGCGTCGGGCAGTCGATCGAGCCGCTGTTCCAGAACCTGTTCGTCAAGTCGAACATGTCCGGTGACTTCACCGTGGTGAACCCGCACCTGGTCCGCTCGCTCAAGGAGCGCGGGCTGTGGGACGAGGTCATGGTGTCGGACCTGAAGTACTTCGACGGCAGCCTCGGTCAGATCGACCGCGTGCCGGACGACCTGAAGGCGCTGTACGCGACCGCGTTCGAGATCGAGTCCAAGTGGCTGGTGGACGCCGGTTCGCGGCGCCAGAAGTGGATCGACCAGGCTCAGTCGCTGAACCTGTACATCGCTGCACCCAGCGGCCGTAAGCTCGACGAGCTGTACCGCTACGCCTGGCACAAGGGCCTCAAGACCACGTACTACCTGCGGGCGCGGTCCGCGACCCACGTGGAGAAGAGCACCCTGCGCGGCACCGACGGCAAGCTGAACGCGGTTTCGGCCACCCCGGCCCCGGCCGCACCCAAGGCCGCCGCCCCGGCGCCGGCTCCCGCCGCTTCGCCCGCGCCGTCGGCTTCCGCCGCGGTCCCGGCCGTCCCGGTGACCGCCCCGGCACCGGCCGCCAAGCCGGAGCCGAAGGAGATGCCGAAGGTCTCGGACGTCGACTTCGTCGCCACCGACGGCGCCGCCTGCCGGATCGACGACCCCGACTGCGAAGCCTGCCAGTAAACATCCTCGTGAGTGGTAAGGCCGGTTCTAACCGTCCTTACCACTCACGACGCCTCTTGGAGCCTTTATGACCACCTTTGACCCCGCCACCGACGCCACCGGCCTCGGTGAGATCGAAGTCGGCGCCGCCCGGATCAACGTCGACGACAAGCGGATGATCAACGCCCGCGCCGACGTCAACCAGCTGCTGCCGATGAAGTACACCTGGGCGTGGGAGAAGTACCTCGCCGGCTGCAACAACCACTGGATGCCGACCGAGGTCGCCATGCAGGCCGACATCGCGCTGTGGAAGTCGCCCGACGGCCTCACCGAGGACGAGCGCACCATGCTCAAGCGCAACCTCGGTTTCTTCGCCACCGCGGAATCCCTGGTGGCCAACAACATCGTGCTCGCGGTGTACCGGCAGATCACCAACCCCGAATGCCGCCAGTACCTGCTGCGCCAGGCGTTCGAGGAGGCCGTGCACACGCACACCTTCCAGTACATCTGCGAGAGCCTCGGCCTGGTCGAGGGCGAGCTGTTCAACATGTACCGCGAGGTCCCGTCCATCTCGGACAAGGACGCGTGGGCGCTGAAGTACACGCAGAACCTGGAGAACCCGGACTTCGAGACCGGCACGCCGGAAGCCGACCAGGCCTTCCTGCGCGACCTCGTCGCCTTCTACGTGATCTTCGAGGGCATGTGGTTCTACACCGGCTTCGCGCAGATCCTCTCGCTCGGCCGCCGGAACAAGATGGTCGGTATCGCCGAGCAGTACCAGTACATCCTGCGTGACGAGTCGATCCACCTGAACTTCGGCATCGACTGCATCAACCAGATCAAGATCGAGAACCCGCACCTGTGGACCGAGGAGTTCCAGGCCGAGGTCCGCACCATGCTCACCGAGGCGTGCGAACTCGAGGTCGCCTACGCCCGCGACACCATGCCGCGCGGCATGCTCGGGCTCTCGGCCGAGCTGATCGAGCAGTACATGCACTTCATCACCGACCGGCGGGCGCAGCAGATCGGTCTCGCGCCGATCTTCGGCGAGACGGAGAACCCGTTCCCGTGGATGTCGGAGGCGATGGACCTCAAGAAGGAGAAGAACTTCTTCGAGACCCGCGTCATCGAGTACCAGTCGGGCGGAGCCCTCGACTGGGACTGACCCCCCACACGCAACTCGCGTGCTCGAACACGTAACTCGCGTGTTCAGACACGTAACTCACGTGATTGAGCGGCGAACTCGCGTGATCAGACGGACGACACGCCGGGCGGCCTCCGCCCGGCGTGTTCCGTTTCCAGACACGCGAGTTACGCCCTCAATCACCCGAGTTACGCCCCCGATCACGCGAGTTCGCCGTTCAATCACGCGTGTCGTCCATCTGATCACGCGTGTCGTCCGTCTGGTCACGCGTGGCGTCCGGTTCGTCACATGTCCAGCGGGCCACTAGCGCCCCTCGGTACGCTCCGGAGTGCTACTGGTTCGCCCGGCTTCCCGGCCGGTCGAGGTAACAGGGAACCCGGTGTGAATCCGGGACTGCCCCGCAGCGGTATGTGGGAACGAAAGCCGTCACCGTGCGAGACACGGTAAAGCACTGGGACATGGCGCCCCGGGAAGCGACGGCCGGTAGGAACGAGCGAGTCGCCCACGAGTCCGAAGACCTGCCCGTGGTACGCGCGCCGACGGCGTGCGTGAGTCCGGGCCTCGTGGGATGGGCGCGACCGAACGGCGGTCACTCCTGCGCGCTCCGGGCTCGCCCGACAAGCTCGCGAGGAGAGAGCTGTGACCGAAATCGGCACGACAGTGCTGGGCTATCCCCGGATCGGACCGGACAGGGAACTCAAGCGTTCAGTCGAACGCTACTGGGCGGGCAAGATCGACGAGGCCGAACTGCTCGGCACCGGCCGCGCGCTGCGCACCAGGACCTGGCGCGAACTCCAGGACGCGGGGCTGGATTCCATCCCCTGCAACACCTTCTCCCACTACGACCAGGTGCTCGACACCGCCGAGCTGTTCGGCGCGCTGCCAGAGCGCTTCACGACACTCGGTCTCTCGCCGCTCGACACGTACTTCGCCGCCGCACGCGGGGTGCAGGACGCGCCGGCGATGGAGATGACGAAGTGGTTCGACACGAACTACCACTACATCGTCCCCGAACTCGGCCCGGACACGACGTTCTCGCTCACCGGCACCAAACCGCTCGACGAGTACCGCGAAGCCCGCGCGGTCGGCGTCGAGACCAGGCCCGTGCTGGTGGGCCCGGTGACGTTCCTGCTGCTGGCGAAGCCGTCCGAGACCGCCCCGGAGGGCTTCCGCCCGCTGGACCTGCTCGACAACCTTCTCGACGGCTACGTCGAGCTGCTAAGGCGTCTGCACGACGAAGGCGTCGAATGGGTCCAGTTCGACGAACCCGCCTTCGCCGCGGACCGCACCGAGCGGGAACTCAACGCGCTCATCCGCGCCTACCACCGGCTCGCGAAGGAGACCGCGCGACCGAAGATCCTGGTCGCCGGGTACTTCGGCGGTCTCGGTCGCGGCTTGGGCGTGCTCGCCCGTTCCCCGATCGACGCGATCGCCGTCGACCTCGTCACCGATGAGTCCTTTGTGGACGCTGTCGCCGCCGAGCCCGCCTTGCGGGACAAGGAGGTACTGGCTGGCGTCGTGGACGGGCGCAACGTGTGGCGCACCGATCCGGCCCGCGCGCTCAGCCGGGCGGCGACGTTGCTCGGCACCGCCAGGTCGGTCAGTGTGTCGACGTCCTGCTCGTTGCTGCACGTGCCCTACGACGTCGAGCGGGAGGACGGGCTCCACCCACGCCTCAAGGGCTGGCTCGCCTTCGCCAAGCAGAAGGTCGACGAGGTCGTCCTGCTCGGGCGCGCACTGAAGGAAGAGGGGGTCGACCTCTCCGCCGCCCGTGCCGCGGCCGCGGATCGCGCGGCGGCCGCCGATCTGGCCGACTCCGGGGTGCGCGCCCGGCTGGAGGCGCTGCGGCCGGAGGACACCGTCCGCTCCCCCTACGCCCGGCGCGCGGCGGCGCAGCAGGCCGCGCTGGAGCTGCCGCCGTTGCCGAGCACCACGATCGGTTCGTTCCCGCAGACCACCGAGGTCCGCAAAGCGCGGGCGGCGCGCAAGGCGGGTTCGCTGGACGACGCGGGCTACGAGGCCGCGATGAAGGCCGAGATCCAGCGCGTCATCCGGCTGCAGGAAGACCTCGGCCTGGACGTGCTGGTGCACGGCGAGCCCGAGCGCAACGACATGGTGCAGTACTTCGCCGAGCGGCTGGCGGGCTTCGCGGCCACCGACTTCGGCTGGGTGCAGTCCTACGGTTCGCGCTGCGTCCGGCCGCCGATCCTGTACGGCGACGTCTCGCGTCCGGAACCAATGACCGTCGAATGGGCGCGCTACGCGCAAAGCCTGACCGGCAAGCCCGTGAAGGGCATGCTGACCGGCCCGGTCACGATCCTGGCGTGGTCCTTCGTCCGCGACGACCAGCCGTTGGGTGAGACCGCCCGCCAGGTGGCGCTGGCCATCCGCGACGAGGTGCACGATCTGCAGGCGGCGGGCATCCGCGTCATCCAGGTGGATGAGCCGGCGTTGCGGGAGCTGCTCCCGCTGCGCGCGGCGGCGCACGAGGCGTACTACGGGTGGGCCGTTTCGTCGTTCCGGCTCGCGACCTCCGGGATCGACGACGCGACGCAGATCCACACGCATATGTGCTACTCGGAATTCGGCGACGTGGTCAAGGCGATCGACGCGCTCGACGCCGACGTCACCAGCATCGAGGCCGCGCGGTCGAAGATGGAGGTCGTCACGGACCTCGGCGCGGCGGGCTTCGGCCGCGGCGTCGGGCCGGGCGTCTACGACATTCACTCGCCGCGTGTCCCCGGCGTCGACGAGGTCTGCGGGCTCCTGCGAACCGCCGTCGGCGCCGTGCCCGCCGAGCGGATCTGGGTCAACCCGGACTGCGGCCTGAAGACACGCGGGTACGCCGAGGTCGAACCGGCCCTGCGGAACCTCGTCGCGGCCGCCCGCACGGTCCGCGCCGAACTCGCCTGACCGGTCCGTGAAGGCCTCCTTGAGGGACTCTGGGTCCCTCAAGGAGGCCTTCACGGAACTCCACCGAGGTATTGTCAAGGCGTCAATAAGGGTGCGATGGTGGAGTGGCAACCGGTCTCAGCGGGGAGATGGTCACCATGGCGAACGCCGTCGAAAAGGTCACCGGGGCACTGCGCGAGCGGGTCCCGCCGCTCACCTCGATCCCCCTGCCACGTTCGGTCGACCAGCGCTGGCTCGGCGCGACGTGGCCGGTCCGCGAACTCGCGCCCGCTCCTCCCGGCCTCAAACCCGTCCTCGGCGACGAGGGCCCGCCGGTCATCGGCCACGCGCTGGACTTCATGCGTTTCGGCATCGAGTTCGGCCTGAAACGCTACGAGACCTACGGCCCCGTCTCGTGGATGGGCGCGTTCGGCCGCCGCATCGTCGCGCTCACGGGCCCGGAGGCGACGCAGATCGCGTTGGTGAACAAGGACAAGGCCTTCTCCCAGGAGGGCTGGAAGTTCTTCATCGAGCAGTTCTTCGACCGCGGCCTGATGCTGCTCGACTTCGGCGAGCACCACCTGCACCGCCGGATCATGCAGGCGGCGTTCACCCGGCAGCGGCTCACCGGCTACGTCGACCAGATGGGACCGGCCCTGCGCGAGGGCGTCGCCGCGTGGGCGGACCGGCCGAACCCGCGGATCTACTGGTCCCTCAAGCAACTCACGCTCGACGTCGCGACGCGTGTGTTCATGGGCATGCGGTCCGGCGACGACGCGGCCGCGATCAACCGCGCGTTCGTGAACTCCGTGCGCGCGGGCACGGCCATCGTCCGCATTCCCGTTCCCGGCGGCCGATGGGCGGCGGGGCTGCACGGCCGCAAGGTCCTCGAACGCTACTTTTCGGCGAACCTGCCCGCGAAACGGGCGGGCGACGGCGACGACCTCTTCACCGCGTTGTGCCACGCCACGACCGAAGACGGTGACCGCTTCACCGACTCCGACGTCGTCAACCACATGATCTTCCTGATGATGGCCGCACACGACACGTCGACCATCACCAGCGCCGCCGCCGTCTACCACCTCGCCAAGAACCCCGAATGGCAGGAACGCGCGCGCCGGGAGTCGCTCGCGCTCGGCGACGACGTGCCGGACATCGAGGCACTGGAGACCCTGACGACGCTGGACCTGGTGATCAAGGAATCCCTGCGGCTGGTGGCCCCGGTTCCTTCCCTGGCGAGGAAGACCGTGAAGGACACCGAGGTTCTCGGGCATTTCATCCCCGAAGGGACACTCGTCGGGGTTTCCCCCACCGTCAACCACTTCTCGCCGGACCACTGGACCGACCCGATGCGGTTCGACCCGGACCGCTTCGGCGAAGCACGCCGCGAGGACAAGTCGCACCGCTACGCGTGGATGCCGTTCGGCGGGGGCGCGCACAAGTGCATCGGCCTGCATTTCGGGACGTTCGAGGTGAAGGCGCTGCTGCACGAGATGCTGCGGGCGTATCGGTGGTCGGTACCGGAGAACTACACCGCACGCTGGGACTACGTCTCGCTGCCCGTGCCGGCCGACGGCCTGCCGATCCGCCTGACGCCCCGCTGAAGCCGGACCAATCGGACAACCACGATCGAGTACTCTTGGTAACTTCCGGTCACCACTCGTGTAGCAGCGATCACCCTTTCAGCCGGTAGACACCCCGGATCGCGCATGATGCCGTGGCACTACACCCGGCCGGCTCATACCTAGTGTGGGCCCATGGGCTCGGACACCCGGTCTGAGCTGGCCATCAACCGCGCATGAAGAGGTGAAGTGTGCCCGAACCTGGTTCCGCGCCAGGGTTGGTGGACGTCGCTCGGAGATGGGCCGAGACGCTCGCTGACACTAAAGGAGTATCGCTTCCCAAGGAGCAACTCGAACAGCTGCTGCTCGGTGTCGCCCAGGACGCCGTCTTGGCCGAGCCCGACCATCAGCCCGCCGTGCTGCGCTTCTCCAAGCTCTACTCCGCGTCTCCTGTCGGGATCGCCCTCGCCGACGCCAATGGCACCATCGTGGAGGCGAACGCCGCACTCGGCCGCCTTCTAGGCAGTCGTCCCGCGTCGCTGCGCGGCCGGGAGATCCCCGATCTCGGCTCCGCCGAACACGACGTCGCCCGCCTGCGGAACGCACTCGCGCAGCTCATGACGCACGGCCAGCCGACGCAGGAGGAACGCCTGCTGCTGGACCACAGCGAGGAAGGACCGCTCTGGGTCGACGTGACCCTGACCGACCTCCCCGGTGACCGGCCCGGTTCGACCTATCCGGTGCTGATGGTCTCCGACGCCAACGAAATCCACCTGTTGCAGGAACAACTGCGGCACCAGAACGTGCACGACCCGCTGACCGGACTGCCCAACGCCACCGCGTTCGGCAACGCCCTCGAAGCCGCGCTGGCCGGGTCCGGCGGCGAGCAGGTCGCGCTCGTGTACCTCGACGTCGACGGCTTCAAGGTGATCAACGACGGTCTCGGGGCCGGCGTGGGCGATCAGGTGCTGCGCGGGGTCGCGAAGAAGCTCACGGCCGTCTTCACCGGCAGGCACGGCGGTTCGGTCGCCCGGCTGTCCGGCGACGGGTTCGCCGTCCTGCTGCGCGGCGACTTCACCTCGCCCGAGGTGATCGCGCTGGTCGAGCAGGCCTTGGAGGAACTGGTCGAGCCGATCTACCTCGGCGGGCACGGGATCGGGGTCAGCGCGAGCGCGGGCATCGTCGTCCGCCCGGTCGCCGAGGGCGGACCCGAAGACCTGCTTCGCGCCGCGGAAATCGCCCTGCACCGCGCCAAGGAGGCGGGCAAGGCGCAGTGGATGCTGTTCGATCCGGAACTCGACGCGCGTGACCGTGGCCGCTACCAGCTCGGCGCGGTCATCGCGGGCGCGCTGGAGAACGGCGAGTTCTCCCTGATCTACCAGCCGACGGTGAAGCTCGCGAATCCCGACCAGCTCGCGGCGGTCAACGCCGGACTGCGCTGGAGCCATCCGGAGAAGGGCGAACTCGACTCGGACGAGTTCTACCCGCTCGCGCAGATCACCGGGATGACCATCCCGCTCGGCCGATGGCTGCTGGCCGAATCGCTCGCCGCCACCGCGAGGTGGCGGAACAGGTTCGGCGAGGCCGCTCCCGACGTCTGCGTGCGGCTGCCGAACCGGCTGGCCATCGAGCCCGATCTGGTCCTGCTGGTCAAGGAACAGCTCGACCGGCACAACCTGCCCGCCCAGGCGCTGCGGCTGTGCACCGACCGCGAATCCATCCTCGACGAAGGCGGCGAGGTGCTCGACTCCTTCGCCGTACTGGCCGATCTGGGCGCCCAGCTGGTGCTGACCATCTCCGGTTCGGACGATCTGGAGCTGATCCCGCGGCACGGGCTTCCGGTCCGCCACGTGATCCTGTCCGGCGCGGTCGTCGACGCGCTGGCCGACGGCGAGGACGAGGCCGACGTCCGCCACCTGTGCCAGCTCGTCGCCAGGGCCAAGGAGCTGAAACTGCGCATCGGCGCGGAGGGCGTCCGGAGTCACGAACAGGCCGAACGGCTGCGGCGGTACGGCGTGCTCGCGGCACGTGGTTCGTTCGTGGCGGATTCGGCGACCGGGGACGAGGTCGACGAGCTGATCGAACGCCACGCCCACTGACGTGGCAGGATCCGTCCATGGACCAAGGTGACATCGCCCCGGACTTCACCCTGCCCGACGACAAGGGCGACGAGCGCACGCTGTCGGACTTCCTTGCGTCCGGCCCGGTCGTGCTGTTCTTCTACCCCGCCGCGATGACGAGCGGCTGCACCGCGGAAAGCTGCCACTTCCGCGACCTGGCCGCCGAATTCGCCGAGGTGGGCGCGCACCGCGTCGGCATCAGCCCGGACGCCGTCGCCAAGCAACAGGAGTTCTCGGCCAAACACGGTTTCGACTATCCACTGCTGTCCGATGTGGACGGCGTGGTGGCGAAACAGTTCGGCGTATGGCGCAAGTTCAGCCCGCTGCACGCCAAACGGCACACCTTCGTCATCGACACCGACCGCAAGGTGCTCGAAGTGATCAAGAGCGAGCTGAAGTTCACCGTGCACGCCGACAAGGCGCTCGCGGCGTTGCGCCGGCGCGAGACTAAGGACGCTTGAGCCGCCAAATCCTGGTGACACCCGCGCAGGCGGGGGCGAGCGGCGGTTCGGTGACCTCGTCGCCGATCATCGTGAACCCCAGCCGCGCGGGCACGGCGCCGCTCGCGCGGTTCTTCTCGTCGTGCCGGATCTCGACCTCCGGCGCGCCGAGCCGGAAGGCCTCGGCGGTCAGCAGCCGCGCGGCCCGGGTCACGTAGCCGCGGCCGGTGTGGTGGCGGCCGAGCCAGTAGCCGATCTCGATCCGGTCCGGACGGGTGATCATGCCCGTACCGCCCACGAGTTCGTCCTCGACGAGGATCGCGAAGTCATAGGTCCTGCCCTCGGCCCAGTTCTTCGCGGTGTTCTCCAGGAAGTCGGCGGCTTCGCGGCGGCCGTAACCGTAGGTGGCCCAGAGCATCCACGCGCCGAGATGCGCGTCCGAATCCCCCGCGACGGCGGCGAGGGTTTCGAGCTGCTCCGGCTTCCAGCGGCGCAGGGTGACGACTTCGTCGGCGAGGGTCTCGGCGGGCGCTTCCATCCGCCCATGGTGACTCGCCGTCGCTCCGGGCGCCTCCCGTTTTCGGGCGCCGGGCCGCTCCCCCAACGCCATGAAAGGTCCTTTCCTTGCGAAATTTGCAAGGAAAGGACCTTTCATGGCGCGCGAGAAGGCCGGCGGGTCAGGTCAGAATCGCGCTGTCCGGGATCTCCGTGTCGTTCTTCAGCGCGTCGAAGAGCAGCTTCGACTTCGTCTTGTCCCAGTTCTCCGCCGAACCGCTGGTCACCGGCACCGTCGTGGTGACGACGCCGCCCGAGGAGATCCCGCGCATCGCCAGCGCCAGCCCCACCAGGTTGTGCACGTGGTCGCCGGTGTCCATCGTCAGCGCGTCGGGTCCCGTCGACAGCAGCGGGAACAGCGAGAACGGGTTCAACAGGGTGCCGGGGCTGCCGATCTCGCTGACCAGCGCGCCGATGAACTTCCGCTGGTTGGCGACGCGGTCGAGGTCCGAACGCGGGGTGGCCTCGCTGTGCCGCATGCGGACGAACCCGAGCGCCTGCGGCCCCTGGAGGTCCTGGCAACCGGCGGGGATCTTGATCTTGGTGAGCGTGTCCTCCATCGGCTTCTCGACGCACATGTGGACCCCGCCGATCGCGTCGACGATCTTGGCGAACCCGCCGAAGCCGATCTCGGCGTAGTGGTCCATGCGCAGGCCGGTGGCGCCCTCGACGGTCTGCGCGAGCAGCGCCGGGCCGCCGATCGAGAACGCGGCGTTGATCTTGTTCTTGCCGTGCCCCGGGATGGTCACCTGCGAGTCGCGCGGAAGGCTCAGCAAGGTCGGTTTGGTGCTGTTGGACGGGACGTGCGCGATCATGATGGTGTCGGTCCGCTTGCCACCGCCCGCGGCCTTGCTGTCCCCGGTGACGAGCTTCTCCTGCTCTTCGGGGGTCAGCCCGTCGCGGCTGTCGGAGCCCACGATCAGCCAGTTGGTGCCTTCGGCCGCGACGGGGCGGCCGGAGTAGTCGGCCAGGGCGTCGACGCGGTTGATGGAGAACTCCAGGTACACCCACACGCCGGCGAGGAACACCACGAACACGGTCAGCAAGGTGAGCAGCACCTTGCCGAAGCCCCAGCGCTTACGCCGCCGCGGCGGGCGCGCGTCGTCCATCGGGCGCCCCGGAGGGGGCTGCGGCGGGCCTGGACGGCGCGGTGGCGGGCCGGCGGGCCGTTCCTGGCCGCCGTGCCCCATGGGCTTCGTCCGCTCGTCGTACGGGCTGCTCCCCCGGCCCGGCAGCGGCATCATCTGCGCGGGCTGATGCCGCCGGGGGCGGCCGGACGGCGGCCGTTGCGGCGGCGGCATCCGTCGCCCTCGGTCGTCGCCTCCATACGTCATGCCGAATCACCCGTCCCGATCTCGCGTGTGGGCCCAGTCAACCGCAGACCCTAGGTGAAGGACGTCCGGCACCCCGCATCGGTTGGGTGGACCTCACCGTCCGTTTTCGGCGAATCCGAACTGATGGACCTTGAGGTACCCCGAGCGGAACCCCGCTTCGGAGTACGCCAGGTAGAACTCCCACATCCGCTTGAAGACGTCGTCGAAGCCCAGTTCGGTGATTTCTTCCCACCGCTGGGTGAACCTCTCCCGCCACAACCGCAACGTCCGGGCGTAGTCCTGGCCGAACTCGCGCACGCCCTGCAGTTTCAGCCGGGTGTGCGCCAGCACACCCTGTTCGACCGAAGTGGTCGACGGGATGAGCCCGCCGGGGAAGATGTACTTGTGCATCCAGGTGTAGGACCTGGCCGCGGCGAGCATGCGTTCGTGGTCCATGGTGATGGCCTGGAGCCCCAGCCTTCCGCCCGGTTTCAGCCGCTTCCCGATGGTCTCGAAGAACGTCGGCCAATACTCCTGTCCGACCGCTTCGATCATCTCGACGCTGACCACGGCGTCGTACTCGCCGGTGGAATCGCGGTAGTCGCACAGCCGGACGTCGACGCGGTCGGCGAAACCCGCCGCCGCGATGCGTTCGGTCGCCAGCGCCGCCTGCTCGTGGGAAATGGTCAGTGACGTGACCCTGGCTCCGCGTGCGGCTGCCCGGATCGAGAGTTCGCCCCAGCCGGTGCCGATCTCGAGCACGGTGCTGCCTTCGCGGACCCCGGCGTAGTCGAGGACGCTGTCGATCTTGCGGTGCTGGGCGGCGGTGAGGTCGCCGTCCGGGCCGAACAACGCCGACGAGTACATCATCGACGGATCCAGGAACGCGCCGAACAGGTCGTTGGACAGGTCGTAGTGGCGATGGATGTTCGCCCGCGCGCCCTCGACGGTGTTCTCCTCGCCCGCGGGGTGGCCGCGGTCGACGAACCGGCGGAACCGTTGCAGCAGCGGCGGGATGAGCGTCGCCATCCGCTCCGCGAACGGGGTCAGCACCTCGGCGAGCGCGTCGCTCGTCCAGTCGCCGACCATGTAGGCCTCGCCGAAGCCGATCTTCGCGTCCACGCCGAGACGGTGGAAGAAGGCGGCGGGGCGGTCGAGCCGCATCTCGGGCGCGTCCGGCCCGCCCGCGCCGAGCCGGGAGCCGTCGGGCATGCGCACGCGGACGTTCAGCGGGCGCACCGCGTGCCGGAACAACTGCTCGGCGATCCGTGCCCGGAACGGGGAATGCGGCGGGGTGGCCAGCCCCGGCCACCGGTTTTCGTCGGGGGCGGGCAGGCCGGACGAACCGGCCGTCCGATCGACGCTCGACGTGGACATGAGTACTCCCTCCCGCCCGGTCTAGACCGGGATCCGCAGCCGTTCCGAGCGCGGCCGCCCCCAGGCGCCGCTCAGCGTTTCGTCAGTTCCCCCGGCTTCGATCAGCTCGAGGGTGAAAGCCCGTACGAGACGGTTCCAGACGCGGGACCTTCGTAGCATCGCGTGCCCTTCGCCGCCTATTTCAAATCGTGCCGACCGCGATGTCACCTTTTCGGCGCGTTCCGCGAAAGCGTGTGATGCCACCGGATCGGTCATCCGGTCCTTGGTCCCGTGCGCGATGAGCACGGCACGGCCGCCGACGGCGTCGATGGGTTCACCCGGTGGTGTCCACGGCGCCAGCGCGCAGACGCCGATGACGGCCGGATCGTCGGCGACGCGCAGGGCGACCCGCCCGCCCATCGAATGACCGACGAGGACCACTGGAACACCGGGATGGTCTTCGCGGACGCGTTCCAGTGCCCAGCGCGCGTCGGCGAGGGCGTCGGTGCCGTGATCGTTCCAGCCGTAGATCCGGTTGCGCAGGAGCCGCACCTCTGCCCCGTGCGCCCGGCCCGCCCGATGGACGTCCCTCGCCAGCGGCACCATCCGCTGGTACGCCAGCCGCCATGGCGCGACGCGGGCATGACTGTGCTCCGCGCCGCCGTGCAGGACCAGCACCACGCCTTTCACCCGGCCACGTGCTCGCCAGGTACGCACCGCGGGATCAGCCTCGCTCACCCTGGATCCTCCAGTCTCCGAAACCCCGGCCGCAGTGATCGGGTCAACCTCGATCATGACCCGATGTATTCCACTTCGGCCATTGGTCCACGCGATACATTCGTCGCTGATCTCCAGACGGAAGGGCGGATGTGGTGAGCACCACCGAACGTTGTGCAGGCGTCGCCGAACGGCTCGCTGAGGCCGAACGGGGTAACGCGGAGCAGATCCGGAAGTCGGCCGAGCTGATCCTGGGGGTCATCCGGGCGGACGCCCTGGTGTTCACCGCCGGGGCCGGGCATTCACTGGCCGCGGTCGCCGAGACCTTCTACCGAGCGGGCGGGCTCGCCTGCGTGTACCCGGTCTACCACCCCGAACTGCTGCCGCTGCACGGCGCGCAGCACAGCACCAAGACCGAGCGCCGCTCCGGGCTGGCCGAAGAGGTGCTGGCCGAGCGCGCGCCGGGCCCGGACGACGTGCTGGTGGTGTTCTCGACCTCGGGGGTCAACCCGTACCCGGTCGAACTGGCCGCCGGTGCCAGGAAGCGCGGGGCGTCGGTCATCGCGGTGAGTTCGGCCGCGTCGGTGGCCAAGGCGCCCAAACGCGCGGCCACGACGCTGCTCGAAGAGGCGAGCATCGTGCTCGACTCCCACGTCCGTCCCGGTGACGCGAGCTACCCGCCGGACGCGCCGCGGACCGCGCCGCTGTCCACGGTGATCAACGCGTTCCTGTGGAACCTCGTGCTCGCCGAGGTCGTCGACCTCGGTGCGGCGCAGGGCGTCGACATCCCGCTGTGGCGCAGTTCCAACGTGGACGGCGGCGACGAGGCCAACGCCGCGCTGCTGGCCAAGTACGGCGCGCGGGTCCCGGCGCTGCGGTAGCTCCGCGTCCACGCGGATGACGAGCGCACCGCCGCCGGGCCCCCTCCCGCGCGCTATGAAAGGTCCTTTCCTGGCAAATTTTGCAAGGAAAGGACCTTTCATAGCATCCGGTCACGCGGCCGCGGGTTCCTCCGAGAACTGCGTCAGGTACAGCGCCGCGTAGCGCCCTTCCCGCGCGAGAAGCTCTTCGTGCGTCCCCCGCTCGACGATCTCCCCGTGCTCGATCACCAGGATCTGGTCGGCCGCCCGGACCGTCGACAACCGGTGCGCGATGACCAGAGCGGTCCGCCCGTCGAGCGCGTCGGTCAGCGCCTCGCCCACGGCCGCCTCGGACTGCGAGTCCAGATGCGCGGTCGCCTCGTCGAGGACGACGACTCTCGGCTGCGCCAGCAGCAGCCGGGCGATGGTCAGCCGCTGCCGCTCCCCGCCGGAGAGCCGGTAACCCCGCTCCCCCACCACGGTCTCCAGCCCGTCCGGCAGTTCCCGGAGCAAGTCGGCCAGCCGCGCCTTCTCCAGCGCCGCCCAGATCTCGGCGTCGGTGACCCCGGGCCGCGCGTACTCGAGGTTCGCGCGGATCGTGTCGTGGAAGAGGTGCCCGTCCTGGGTCACCACGCCGACGGTTTCCCGCAGCGAGGCGAACCCGAGGTCGCGAACGTCCACATCGGACAGCTTGACCGATCCGGCGTCGACGTCGTAGAGCCGCGGCAGCAGTGAGGCGATCGTCGACTTGCCCGCGCCCGACGAACCGACCAACGCCACCATCTGCCCGGGTTCGGCGCGGAAGCTGATGCCGTGCAGCACCTCCTCACCGCCCCGGTGGTCCAAAGTGGACACATCCTCCAGCGACGCCAGCGAGTACCGATCCGCCGCGGGATAGCCGAAGCGGACGCCGGAGAACTCCACCGAAACCGGGCCTTCGGGAACGCGGCGCGGCTCCGGCTTCTCTTCGATCATCGGCTTGAGGTCGAGCACCTCGAAGACCCGCTCGAACGACACCAGCGCGGTCATCACGTCCACCCGGACGTTCGCCAGCGCGGTCAGTGGCGAGTACAGCCTGGTCAGCAGCAACGCCAGCGCCACCACGGTGCCCGGCGCGAGCGCCCCGGTCAGCGCGAGGTAGCCGCCCAAACCGTAGACCAGCGCCTGCGCGAGCGCGGAAACCGTGGTCAGGCTGGTGAGGAACCAGCGTGTCAGCATCGCCGTGCGCACGCCGATGTCGCGCACCCGCCCGGCCCGCGCCGCGAATTCACCCGCCTCGCGCGCGGGGTCGCCGAACAGCTTGACCAGCGTCGCGCCCGGCGCGGAGAACCGTTCGGTCATCTGCGTGGTCATCGACGCGTTGAGCTGACCGGCCTCCCGCTGCAGCGCGGCCATCCGCCGCCCGAGCCGCCGCGTCGGCAGGATGAACACCGGCAGCAGGACCAGCGCCAGGAGGGTGACCTGCCAGGACAGCGTCATCATCACCACGAGCGACAGCGCGAGCTGGATCACGTTGGTGACCAAACCGGACAGTGTCGCGGTGAACGTCCGCTGCGCGCCGATGACGTCGTTGTTGAGCCTGCTCACCAGCGCGCCGGTGCGGGTGCGGGTGAAGAACGCGACCGGCATCCGCTGCACGTGGCGGTACACCGCGAGCCGCAGGTCGAGGATGATCCCCTCGCCGATCCTCGACGACTGCGCTCGTTCGGCCAGCCCGAGCCCGGCGTCGACCAGCGCCAGCGCCGCGATCACGACGGCGAGCCACACCACCAGCGAGACGTCGTGCCCGCCGACGATCGCGTCGACCACCTTCCCGGCCAGCACCGGAGTGCTCACCGCCAGCACCGCCGAGACGACGGTGAGCCCCAGGAATATCAGCAGTCTCCGCCAATGCGGCCTGGCGAACCGCGTGATGCGGCGGAGCGTGCCCTTGTGCAGTCCCTTCGGAACGTCGGCCGACTTCATCGCCGAGTTCATCAGCGACCAAGTGTTGTCCATGAGAACCCTCTCTTGCCCCCAGAACCTCGATATTAGTCGAGGGTTTTCCCGGATATACGCATGACCAACGCCCGGGCACACCGGATGCTTCCCGGTTTCCGCGTCCTCTTTCGGGCAGGCCCCGCCACGTCGGTAGCCTGAGCCGGTGACCATGGACCCGGACCGGCGACGACTGACCATAGACCTGGTCTTCTACACGGGCTGCCTGATCTTCGCGGTCGTGAACACGGCCGTCGCGGAGTTCTACGGTTATCGCGTGTGGGCGAACTTCGCCGTAGCGGGTTACGGCCTCGCCGTGGTCCACACCGGCTGGCTGACGATCGCCGCCCGGCGCGGCGAACCGCTGCCCGGCGCGCTCGGTTCGCGGTGGATCGGTATCGGGGCGATCGGCCTGTTCGCCATGATCCTTCCCTTGGGAATGCTCGTCATTCGCCGCCTGACCGGAGTGGACTGGCTCGTCACGCCGAACTCCTGGGCCGCGCAACCCGAGGTCTGGGTGATCGAACGGTCGGCGAAACTCCTTCTGGAGAACGGAACCCCGTACGTCGACGTCACCGCGCTCGGTCGCGCGGTGGAAGTAAACGATTACACACCATACGGTCCGGTGATGACCGTCTTCGGTCTGCCGCGCGCCCTCTTCGGCGGCGGCCCGGTCGCGGACGCCCTCACCGACGCGCGCTGGATGTTCGCGCTGGCCGCCGTCGCGTGCGTGCTGCTGACGCTGCGGCTGCTGAAATGGCCGAAAATCCCGGTCAGCGCCGCGCAACTCGCGCTCGCCTGCCCGCTGACGGCACTGACCTGGGCGGTCGCCGGCCCGGATCTGGCCATCGTCGGGCTGCTGGTGCTGTCCTTCGCACTGGCCGCGACCGGCCGCACGGTCCTGTCAGGTCTGGTGCTGGCGCTGGTGGTCAGCGCGAAACTCATCGTCGCGCCCGCGATCGTGGTGCTGGGTGTCCTGGTGATCACGCGTCGTGGTCATCGCGCACTCGGCGGATTCACCGCGGCACTCGTGGTGACGACCCTCGTCCTGCACGTCCCCGTCTACCTGGTCGGCCCCAAGGCGTTCGTCGAGCACGTCTTCCGGTTCCCGCTGGGAATCGGCGTGATCAAGTCACCGGCGGCGAGCCCGTTGCCCGGCCACCTCATCGCTTCGCTCGGCCCGGCGGGCACGGCGGTTTCCTTCGCCCTGCTCGGGATCGCCGCCGTCGCGATCCTGCTCTGGCTCCTGCGCCGTCCTCCCGCGACCGGTTCGGACGCGCTGCTGCGCATGGCCGTCGGACTCGTCGCGCTGATCATGCTCACACCGGCGACGAGGTACGGCTACCTGGTGTATCCGCTGGTCCTGCTCGGTGCCAGGCTGGCCTTCCTGGCCGCGGAAACCCGTGAAACAGCGGTCCCTGGAAAGGGAACTGCGCCCCCCGCGCAGCAGTCCGCTACTTCCTCGTGACTACTTCTTCTTGACCCTGGTGGCACCGCCACGGCCGCGCAACTGGACGCCGGACTCCGAGAGGACCCGGTGCACGAACCCGTACGACCGACCCGTGGACTCCGCGAGAGCGCGGATGCTCGAGCCCTTCTCGTACTTCTTCTTCAGGTCAGCGGCCAGCTTGTCACGCGTGTTGCCGGTGATCCGCGCGCCTTTCTTGAGATCAGCCACGTCGATCGCCTTCCCGCCGAGAGTGTTCTGGGCCACATAACGGCCCCTGTCGCCGCAATGATCGAACACTGAGCGCCGGAATGCCAGACGACGAGCGCAAAACTGCTGAAACCGCGATCACATTGGGCCATTTCAGTGGCCGGATGGCATCGATCAAGCACCCGAACGGACGCAGGCTCACGCAAGCTGGACAAGTTCCAGATAATCCGCCGACCAATGGTCCTCGGTGCCGTCCGGCAGGAGGATCACGCGTTCCGGCTCCAGCGCCTCGACCGCGCCCGGGTCGTGCGTCACCAGGACGACGGCTCCGGCGAAGCTGCGCAAAGCGTCCAGGACCTGGGCGCGGCTGGCCGGATCCAGGTTGTTCGTCGGCTCGTCGAGCAGCAGAACGTTGGCAGCGCTGGACACCAGCCCGGCGAGCGCGAGCCGGGTCTTCTCGCCGCCGGAGAGCGTGCCCGCGGGCTGATCGAGCTGCTCGCCGGTGAACAGGAACGAACCCAGAAGGTTCCGCAACTCCTGTGCACCGGTGTCCGGCGCCAGATGACGGATATTTTCCCACACGGACGCGTCGTGGTCGAGGGTTTCATGTTCCTGTGCGTAATAGCCCAGACGCAATCCGTGACCCGGAATGGTCTCGCCGGTATCCGGAGTTTCCATTCCACCGAGCAGCCGGAGCAATGTCGTCTTTCCGGCACCGTTCAATCCGAGCACGACGACCTTCGACCCGCGGTCGATGGCGAGGTCGACTCCGGTGAAGATCTCGAGCGAACCGTAGGACTTCGAGAGCCCCTCCGCGGTGAGCGGCGTCCGGCCACAGGGAGCGGGCTCGGGGAACTTGATCCGGGCGACCTTGTCGGCCTGCCGGGTCTCGTCGAGCGCCGAGAGCATCTGCTCGGCACGGCGGGCCATGTTCTTGGCGGCCACGGCCTTCGTCGCCTTGGCGCCCAGTTTGGCGGCCTGCTGCTGCAGCGCGGACGCCTTCTTCTCGGCGTTCGCGCGCTCGCGGCGGCGACGCTTCTCGTCGGTGGCGCGCGCGTCGAGGTAGCGCTGCCAGCCCATGTTGTAGAGGTCGAGTTCGCCGCGGGTCGCGTCGAGGAACCACACCTTGTTGACGACGTCCGCCAGCAGTTCGACGTCGTGGCTGATGACCACGAGACCGCCGTCGTGCTGCTTCAGGAAACCGCGAAGCCAGTTGATGGAGTCGGCGTCGAGGTGGTTGGTGGGCTCGTCGAGCAGCAGGATCGTCTCGGATTTGCCGCCGGCGCCCGCCTCGGCGGCGGCGAACAGGATCCGGGCCAGCTCGACACGGCGGCGCTGACCACCCGAAAGCGTCTGCAGCGTCTGTTCGAGCACCCTGTCGGCCAGGCCGAGATTGGAACAGATCCGCGCTGCCTCGCTCTCGGCGGCGTAACCCCCGAGGGAAGCGAAGCGCTCTTCGAGACGGCTGTAGCGGTTGACCGCCTTGTCGCGTTCCTTCTCGTCCGCCAGCTCCGACATCGCGGTCTGCGCCTTTTCCATGTTGCGCAGCAAGGTGTCGAGGCCGCGCGCGGAGAGCACGCGGTCCTTCGCGGTGACGGACAGATCGCCCTCACGCGGGTCCTGCGGGAGGTAGCCGAGCTCGCCGCTGCGGCGAACCTCGCCCGCGTACGGCTCACCCTCCCCCGCCAGCACCTTGAGCGAGGTGGTCTTGCCGGCGCCGTTGCGGCCGACCAGGCCGATCCGGTCGCCCTGCTGGATGCGGACGTTGGTGTCGTCGAGCAGAATGCGCGAGCCGGCGCGCAGCTGCAGGCCAGAGGCCGTGATCACGGGAACTCCCGGTAAAAGGTGGATGAGCGGACAGCTTCGACTCGTCTGCCGTCGGGCAGACGAGGAGCTCACTCCAAGAGGATGTCCACGCGATCAGTGTACGGGCCGGTGTCGAACGGTTTTATCCGACCGTGCCCGACGTCACGGCCCGGACAGGGTGATTTCGACCGCGACAGCCCGCTCCGCGGCGTCTTCGAGCACCGTGCGGCGAGGTTCGGCGATGTCGAGGACGCGGGCCTCGGCACGCTGGAACAACGGCGCGAGACGTTTGTCCTCGCGCAGGGATTCCAGGGCGCGGCGGTCACCGCCGAGCACGACAGCGTCCACTTCGGACAGTTGCGGGACGAGCACCTCGAACGCGTCGTCCGCGGCGGACCGAAGCGCTGAGCGCGCTTGCCCTTCCCGCCGCCGCGCGAACCGCTGCTGAGACCAGCCGCCCGCGGCCGAACGGCCCTGGACGAGGTGGCGGTCCGTCCTGGACTGTACGACCACTCCCCCGCGCGCGATCCCGACACTGTGCCCGCCGCGGCGCACCAGCAGGAGCGCGATCCTTCGCGAGATCAGCGCGTGTTCGATGAGCGGGCCGACGGCGAGCCCTGGAACGGTTCCTTCGGCATCCAGCGGTCCGAAAGGGACGGTCGCGACGGCGACTACGCCGTTGTCCGCGACGACCGTGACGGTGTCCGGCTTCAGCTCTGTCGAACGGACGCCATCGTTGCGGACGGCGAAGCGGGCGTACCAGCCTTCGAGGCGATCCGGCGTCACCTCGACCGCCCGTCCCCCGCCCGCTACCTGCCGCTCCCTCGCCATGGGTCCAACGTACGGGTCCCGGCCCGGTCCGGCAGCCGGTGCCAACTCCGCACTCGCGTGATCGGGCGCGTAACTCGCGTGATTGAAGACGTAACTCGCGAGTCGCGCCTTCAATCACGCGAGTTACGTCTCTGATCACGCGAGTTACGCCTTCACGCGCGAGCCGAAAGGACTAGACCGGCTTCACCGGTCCGCGCCCCACCGACTTCCCGACACCCGCGGGCCGCTCCGCCACCCCGGGCGGAACGAAACCGTTGATGTGCAAGGAAATCGCACGGATCGACCCGGTGTCGCCACCGGCGACGTCCACCGCGGTGAACTTCCAGATGCCGTCGGCGACACCGGCCAGGCCGCCGAGCGCCTGCGCCGGCTTGTAGGTGCCGGTGAACGGCGCGTTCGCCGCGCTCACCGAGCTGAACGCGGTGGCCGCGTTGTCGGCGAAGACGACCTGGCACAGGTTGTTGCCCGAGCCGCCGCTGCGCTGGAACACGGTCGCCTTCGCACCCGACGGCGACGTCAGCGTGCCGACCAGGTCACCGACGTACGAGTGGTTGATGCCCACCGTCGCCGAGGTCTGGTCGGTGCCGCAGGTCGCCCCGTCCACCGAGAACGTCAGCTTCGACGCGCGCCCGACGCCGCTCACCGTGATCGGCACGGTGACACCGGTCGGGTCACTGTCCGGGATGGCCACGGCGTCACCGGCGTACGCGAAGTTCTGCGTCACCGGCGACGGAGTGCCGACCGGCAGCGAGAACGTGGACGTCGTCGGCGAGTACGAACCCGCGAAGGTCACGCGCGCGTTCAGCACCACCGGCACCCCGAGTTCCTGCGTGGCGGGAACGGTGATCGTGAAGTCGTTCACGCCGGTCTGCCCGGGGCTGATCGTGCCGTACGACTTCGACCGCGGCGCCACCGTGACACCGGGGGTCGGGCTGGAGAGCACGACGCTGGTGGACGTCGCGGTGCCGTCGCCGCGGTTGGTCACCGGCAGGGTCACCTTGGCGGTGTCGCCAGGGTCGAGCGCGGAGCCGCCGTCGGCCGGGGTGACCGTCGGCTGTCCCGCGGACGCGAGCGGCTGCGGGCTGGCACCGGTGTAGGCGAGCACCTTGTCGGCGAGGACGACGCCCGCGCCGCTGGAGTTGTCGCGGCCAGGGGCCAGGATGTCGACGGCGGTGTTGATCAGCGCCTCGCGCACCTCGGCCGGGGGCAGCCCCGGGTTGCCCGAGAGCACCAGGCCCGCGATCGCGGCGGCGTGCGGCGCGGCGGCCGACGTGCCGTAGAACGTGGTGAAACCGGTGACACTGGTCGAGACGCCGTCGGCCGCGGTGATGTCCGGCTTGGCGCGGACCTCACCACCGGTCCCGGACACGTTGCCCGGGGTGATCGGCGTGCCGTCGGCCTGGTAGAACATCCGCCGCGGACCGTCCGAAGTGAACCGTTCGACCTTCGTGGCCGCGCCGAAGGCACCGGGGAACGGGCCCGCCGGGTTGGCCGGGTCGCCCGGTTCGAGGGCACGGGGGAACGCCTTGGCCGCCGGTGCCGCCGCGACACTGAACGCGTCCCGCGCGGCCGAGTGGCCGACGGTCACGCCGGGGCTGGTGTAGGCCTTGAGGCCGTCGGCCGAGTCGGAGAACCGGCCGCGCAGCGCGGACAGCGAAAGGTAGCGGCCTTCACCGGAGAACTTGACGATGGCCAGGCGCAGTCCGGCGACGCCGGTGGTGTCCACCCGTTCGTAGGCGTCCTGAGTTCCGCTCTGGACGTCCTGGCTGAAGTCGACGACGTTGCCCGCAGCGTTCAGCAGGTACAGGTCGTAGTCGTTGTTCGAGGCGCCCAGCGGGTCGGACCAGAACAACGTGACCGGCACCCGGCCCGACGCGTTCGAGAGCGGCTGGAAGATCTGGTTGCCGTCGGCACCGGCGAAGTTGTGCGCGGTACCGGCGTATTTGCCGACGCTCTTGCCGGAGTCGACGAAGTCGCCTTCCCAGTGGCCCGAGGTGCCGTCGGTGACGTTGCCTTCGTTACCGGCCGAGGAGAAGTACAGCGCGCCGTCGGCGGTCACGTCGTTCACGGCCTGGGCGATGATCCAGTCCTGGAACGGCGATTCCTTGAAGTACAGGACGTCGTCGACGATGACGTCGCAGCCCGCGTCGAACCGCAGTTTGCGGATGTTGTCGGCGAAACTGGCGTCGGAGTTGAACGCGCTGGCGAAACCGAGCGACGCGTTCGGCGCGAGATCGTGGATGATCTCGAGCATCGCGGTGCCCTCGTCGCCGTCGCCTTCCTGGCCGGGGATCACGTCGACGCCCGCCGGGAGTTCGCCGCGTGCCTGCGAGGTCGCGAGCGAGTCGATACCATCGGACAGCGCGCAGATCTTCGTGCCGACGCCGGTGACGCCGAACTGCTGGCGCGCGGTGTCGGCGTTGTGCGCGCGGTCGCCCTCGCTGTTGACCGGTCCGGCGGCGATACCCGGCTGTCCCTTGGCGTCGACGGCCTTCTTCAGCTCGTCCGCGATCCGGGCGGCCTTCTCTTCCTTGCTTTCCCGCTTGCCCGCGGTGGCGGGCTCGGCGAGCTGGCGGGCGGTGAACGCCTCGTTGGCGGTCTCGACCTTCTTGACGTCGGCACGGGCCGCGATCGCCGGGACCGCGTTCAGCGGAATCTCGGCGCGCACGCTGCCGTACCGTTCGGACACCGCACGAATCCCCGCACCGGATTCACGCAGTCCCTTGAGGAGTTCTTCCGAGACCTGGCCCCGGATGTCCACGAGAACGGTGCCGGCCGCGGAGACATTCGCCCCAGACCCCAGTGCGGGAACCGCGGAGGCCGACATCCGCTGCGCGCGGAGTTTCTGTTCGACGAGCAGTCGGCTGTCCACTTTGGACTCGCCGACGCTCTGGCTCTTCTTGAGCGACTGCAGCGCCTCGATCTGCCGGACGGTGTTCGCCGAGAACGCGTCCGGGGACGATCCGCTTTCCGCCGCCGCGACGGGCGGGCTCACCAGGCCGAGCGCGGTGACGAGGGCAGCGGTGCCCGCGGTCAGGATCGTTCTTCTTCTCCTGCTAGAACGGGTTGGACGCACGTGCGCCTCCGATTCCTAGGCGCGTGCCCCGACTCACGCTGACCGACGCCGGCGATCACCGGCTCGATCAAGCTAAGTACCGGGCGCGCACCGGCGGCAGGAGCCGTTCGGGTGACGTCGGAGGGAGATTTTCCGGATTCGGCCGCAGGTCGTGGGCCGTTCAGGGTAATCGCGTCGTCACAGGACGAACGAGTCCGACCAGGGCTGCGAAGCACGGCCCGACAAGGCGTCCAAAAGGGTCACCGCCTGCTTGTCCGTCAGCGACGCCACGAAGTCGACGACCGCCCGCCCGCGCGCCAGACCGCGAACGGCGTCGGCACCGGTGACCGGTTCCCCGGTCGCTCCGATGAGCAGTTCCGGCGAGGTCCGCGCGAGCGCGGAGAACTCGGACTGCGCCAATTCCACCAAGTCGTGCAGCCGTCGCGGGAGCCGGTAGAACTCGTCGCGATCGAGCAGCCACGCGTCGAGCGCGTCGACCAGCGTGGTCACCAGGCTCGCCTGTCCGCGTTGGTGCAGCGCGAGTTCCGGGCGCAGCAGCACGAACCGCCGGTGCACGAATTTCAGCACCTGAACCTCGTGCCACTGGGCGGGACGCAACGTGAGATGCCCTGTCCGGGTCGAAGGCGAAGCCACCACCTGGACGCCGTCGACGAGCCGCGCGGTCCATTTCGAGGAGAAGGCGGCGGTGGCCTGCTCGGCCTCGATGGAGCCGTCGAAGCCGGTGGCGAGCAGGCCGTCGACGAGTTCGGCGCGGACACGGGCGACGGCACTGGTGAAGGCGTCGTCGTCGACGATCCAGCCGTCCTTGGCGTGCATCCGGCGGCGCAGCCGTTCCAGCGAGCGGCCGGGCAGGCGCCGTTCCGCGGTCAGGGTCGCCTCGTCCAGCGCGGCCAGCTCCAGCGCGTGGTCGACCCAGCCGGAGAACTCGGCGGCGACCGGAGCGTGCTGCAGGACCCCGATCCGATGGAAGTCCTGGAGGTCGTGGATGGCGTAGGCGATGTCGTCGGCGGTGTCCATCACGGACGCTTCGACGGTCTGCTGCCAGGGTTCGATCCGGCCGTCGAACGGCGCCCGCGCCTGGGTGAAGTCGTCGAGTTCGGTGCTGTAGGCGGAGAACTTGCTCGCACCGGTGCCAGGCGCGTCGGCGGGCTCGGCCGCGCCGCGCGGCTGGACGGGCATCGACGTCGGATGCGGGTCGGGCACGTGCAACCGCGCCCACGGGTACTTCAGCACCGCTGCGCGCACCGCCGTGGTGAGGTCCAGCCCGGAGGCGGACGGGCCGCGCACGTCGGTGGTGGTGATGATCCGGAACGACTGCGCGTTGCCTTCGAAACCGTCGGCGAGGCCGAAGCGGTGGCGGGCGATCCGGTCCAGGGTCTGCTCGCCGAGATGCCCGAACGGCGGATGTCCCAGATCGTGCGCGAGCGAGGCGGCCTCGGCGACGTCCGGATCACAGCCGCCCAGTTTCGCGGCGAGTTCAGCGGAGTCGCCGCTCGCGTTGATCCGCTCGGCGATGGCGCGCGCCACCTGCGCGACCTTGAGGCTGTGCGTGAGCCGGTTGTGCAGCAACCCGGCTCCCCCGGCGCTGACGACCTGGGTCACGCCGCCGAGCCTGGCGAAGAACGGCGAAGCGGCGATCCGGTCCCGGTCGATCCGGAACGGGCTCGTGGCGAGGTCGCTGAACCCGGCGTTCGCGCTCTCCGGATCGCGCCGCCACGCCCTCGGGTCCGTCTGTTCCATGCGTCACACGGTATCTGTCGGGGCTTTGAGAGACACTGCCCAGGTGGCGGACGTGGTGATCGCGGGCGGCGGCCCGGCCGGGCGGGCGCTGGCGCGTGCCTGCGCCCGGCGCGGCCTGGAAACGACCCTCATCGACCCCGCTCCTGGTCGGCGCTGGCGGGCGACCTACGGGTTGTTCGCCGACGAACTGCCCGCGCTGCCCGGGAGCGCCATCGCGTGCGCGCCTTCGACCACCCTCGCCTTCGGAACCAGGCCGCACGTCCTGGATCGCCGCTACCTGGTGACGGACAACGCAGGCCTGCGCCGGTGGCTCGACGGTGGCTACGACGTCGTCGCCGGGACGGTGTCCGGTGTGGACCACGGCAGGCAGGGTTCGTCCGTGCGCCTCGATGACGGACGAACCCTCGCGACCGGCCTGTACGTCGACGCGTCCGGTGTCCGGCCGCGAGGCGACCGGTACGAACAGACGGCGTTCGGCGCCGTCCTCCCGGCCGAGGACGCGCTGCGACTGGTGGACGACCTGGACACCGCCGTGTTCATGGACTGGCGGGAGACCGAGTCCGGATTCCTCTATGTACTGCCGCTCGGCGACGGCACCGTCCTGGTCGAGGAGACCTCGCTGGCCCGCCGACCCGGCCTGCCGCTCGACGTCCTGGCGGCGCGGCTGCGAGCCCGCCTGAGGGCCATCGGGCTGGCTCCGCGGGGCCGCGAGGAACGGGTTCGGATCGTGCTCGACGTGCCGGTGCCGCGACGCGGCCGGACCGTGCCGTTCGGGACCGCCGCCGCCCTGGTGCATCCGGCGACCGGGTACAGCGTCGCGACGTCGATCCGGCTCGCGGATCCGGTGGCCGACGCCGTCGTCCGGGCTTGGGATCGAGGTCCGGCCGCGGTGGCGTCGGCCGCGCACCGCGCGCTGTGGCCGTCCTCGGCACGCACAGTGCACGGACTGCGGCGGCACGGGCTGCGGGCGCTGTGCGGGATGCCGCCCGATCTGGTCCCGGTGTTCTTCGATTTGTTCTTCGCGTTGCCCATCTCGCTCCAGCGGGCATTCACCAGCGGCCGCGAAGATGTTTCGGATACCACCGAAGCGATGTCGGCACTTTTCCGGATGTCACCATGGCCAGTAAGAAAACACCTGATCGGGTGGCGTGCGTTACGCCGTTCTAGGTAACCCAGGTGCCTTCGCGATGAACATCAGTTGACACGTATTTCGTTTCGTGCCGCCACCGGCGAATATTCGCTTGTGACGTTGCAGATCGCTGTCCGCTTCGCCTATCAGCCGTTGTACAGCCTGCACACCGGTGGCGTCGTCGCGTTCGAAGCACTGGCACGGCCAGGCCGCGGCACCGCCCACGAACTGCTCGCCGACGCCCGGCGCAGCGGCAGGCTGGCCGAGGTCGACGTCGGCCTGGCCGCCGAGGCCGTCCGGCAGCTGGGCGAACCGCAGGCCACCCTCCCCCTGCACCTGAACCTGTCCGCGCGGACGGTCGCGGCACCGCCGGTGCAGTTCGACCCGCTGACCGACGCGCTCAGCCTGGCGGGCCGCCGCACCAGGGACGTCGTGCTGGAGATCGGGCCGCCGTTCACGCAGATCCCCGCAGACCTGCTGCTCACCGGCATGCGACGGCTGACCGAAGTCGGTTTCCGGCTCGCGCTCGACGGCCTCGGCCGCGGCGACCTCCCGCTCACGCTGCTCGCTTCGGCGCCCGTCGACCTGGTGAAACTGGACCGCACCGTGCTGCGCGGCCTGCCGCACGACCCGGCCGCCGTCGCGGTGGTCGAGGCGGTGCTGCACTTCGCGTCGCGCACCGACAACCGCCTGGTCGCGACCGGCCTCGAAACCACCGAGCAGCTGGAGTCCGCGCGGCGGCTCGGCGTGCGGATCGCACAGGGCAACCTGCTCGCCCCGCCGGACGGCGACCACGCGCCGCTGCCCGCGCCCGACGCGCCCGGACCATTCATCCCCGGCACCGCCCGCGCCCGCCGCGTCGGCGACTTCCTCCGGCCCGCGAACACACTGCCGGAAGACGCGACGTGCGACGACGTGCGCGAGGTGCTGGCCGCCGCCGACGGGCCGAGCGGCATCGTCGGCATCGACGACCGGCACCGTCCACAGTGGTCGATCGACCGGACACGGTTCCTGGTCGCGGTCACCGGGTTGTACGGCCATGCCCTGCACGCCAAACGGCCGGCGTCGCGGCTCGCCGACCGGCCGCACACGATCCACGCCGACGCGAGCGCGCTCGAATTCCTCGAACTGGTCACCGACGCGGACTGGGGCCGGACCGGTGACGACGTCGTGGTGGTCGACGACCGCGGCCGGTGTGTCGGCGTGGTGCTGGTGAACGAGGTCGTCCGCGGGGTCGCGGAGGCGAAGGTCGAGGAGGCGGTCTCGCTGAGCCCGCTGACTCGCCTGCCCGGCAGCGACGCCGTCGCCAGGGACGTCGACCGCCGGATCAACGCGCGGGAGCCGTTCGTCGCGGCCTGGCTGGACGTCGATTCGTTCAAGACGGTCAACGACACCGCCGGGTTCGCCGCGGGCGACGACCTGATCCGCACGCTCGGCCGGACCCTCACCGATCTGGAGGCCCGGCTGCGCCGGATGCGCGTCAGCCACGTCGGCGGGGACGACTTCCTGATCGCCTGCGACGTCGACGAGATCGGCACGGTCGCCGCCGCGCTGCTGGACACGGCGTGGTCGGCCGACGGGCTGCCGGTGACGGTTTCGCTGGCGACCCTGGTGTGCGGGCACGGCGCGATCCGGTCCTACAAGGATGCTTCCCGGCTCTTGGCGCCGCTGAAGAAGCGGGCCAAGGAGGTCCCGGGGTCGAGCTGGGTGCTCGGGCGGCCGGGTTCGGACCGCGTCGAGGTCCTGCGTGGGATCACGACGCGCGGCCTCCCCTCGCAACGCGCGGCCGCGGGCTTCTGACCTCCCGCATTTCGTAGGACTGAATGCAGGGAGTCAGAGGGCGTAGGCGGCGTGGTAGGCCGAGAAGCGTTCGTCGACTTCGCCCTCGGTGAGCCCGAAGTCCGCGAGGTCGTACCGGTGCACGGGTTTCCTTTCCCCGGAACGGCTTTCGGCGTGCACCACGGTCATCGCCTCGCGGGCGGCTTCGCTCAGCGGCAGCCCGAAATGCCGGTAGACGCCCTCGACCGTACCGATCGGGTCGGCGACGAAATCCTCGTACCGGACATCGCAGAACCTCGCCGGGTCGTGCCGTTTCCTTGCCTCCAAAGCCTTTTCCGCACCGCGCGCCCAGAGATCCAGCTGGCTGCGGCCGATCACCTCCCCGCGGAAGACGTCGGACCAGCCCACCGACGCCTGCTCGTTCAAACTGCACACCGACGCGACGATCGTGCTCGGCGCGCGATGGGTCTGGACGATCAGCGCGTCCGGATAGACCTCCAGCAGCGCGTCGAGCGCGAAGAGATGGCTCGGGTTCTTGAGCACCCAACGGCGTCCTGCGTCCGGCAAGCCGATGAGCTGCAGGTTGCGCCGATGCCTGCGATAGGCGTCGGTCCAGCTCTGGCCGTCCAGCCAGCGCGAGTAGGACGGCACGTGCGCGAGGCATTCGTAGGACACCGATTTCAGCGACTGCCGCAGGAGCTGCCAGCATTCCTCGACCTGGTCGGCGGACATGTGGTGCAGGCCCATGAACTCGGGATGTTCGACGTGGTGTTTCTCGTAACCCGCCTGGATCCCTTGGAAGACCGGGTTCTCCGCCCAGGTCCCGCGCGGCGGGCGCGGTTGCGGCACCTCGGTCAGCCAGACTTCCAGCCCCTGGTGCGCCGGGTCCTCGGTGAGCAGCCGGTGGAGTGCCGTGGTCCCCGTGCGCGGCAGGCCGGTGACGAAGATCGGCCGCTCGATGGGAACTTCGGCGTATTCCGGATTCTGCTTCCACGAGGCCTCGCTCAACGACCTCGCCACCAGGGCGCCGCGCAGGAACGCGCGATGGATCTTGTTGCCGTACGGCGTCAGCCCCGCCTCGCCTGCGTACGAATCCAGCAGCACGCGGAGACCTTCGAGATGATCGTCGCCGCCGAAGTCGTCCAACCCGGTGAGTTTCGCCGCCGACGCGTGCAGATCCTCCATGGTGCCGACGTTTTCCCGCCCTGGCAGCATGTTCTCCCTCTCAGTGGTGGTATTCGCCGGCGTTGACGTCGAGGCACTGACCGGTGACACACCGGGCGAGCGACGAGGCCAGGAACACGACGGTGTCGGCGATCTCGTCCGGTTCCGGCAGGCGGCGCAGGTCGATCGTCTCCGCCGTCTCGGCGTACACCTGCTCCGGCGGCACCCCGCGTTCCTTGGCCAGATAAGCGAAGTACCACTTCAGCGAATCCGCCCAGATGTAACCCGGCGCCACGGAATTGACCCGGATCCCGCGCGGCCCGAGTTCCGACGCGAGGCTCTGTGCGAGCGCGAGCAGGCTCGCCTTCGCCATCTTGTACGCGCCGAACGTCCGTCGGGAATGCCGCAGCACGGCCGAATTGATCATCACCACCGAACCGCCGCTCTCGGCGAGCGCGGGCGTGAACAGGCGCGTGAGCCGCAGTGCGGCGAGCACGTTGGTCTCGAAGCCCGCCCGTACGTCGGCGAGGTCGACTTCGGCGAGATCCATGATCGGCGGGATCGCGAAAGCGTTGTTCACCAAGGCGTCCACCCGGCCGAATGCCTCCAGCGCGGCCTCGGTGAGGTTCGCCGCCGAAGTGTCGTCGGTGATGTCGGTGGGCACGGCGACCGCGCGGCGGCCGAGCGCGTCGACCTCCTTGGCGACCTCGGCGAGCCGGGACTCGGTGCGGGCCGCGAGGACGACGTCGGCGCCCGCCGCGGCACAGCGCACGGCGATCGACCGGCCGAGGCCCGGGCCGACCCCGGAGACCACGATCACCTTGTCCCGCAAGAGATCCGTCATCCCAGCATCCTCGCCGCGACGGCCTGCTGACGGGCCGAGATCCGGTCCGCCCACTCTTGTGGGGTCACGCACGCGTCGTCGTAGAAGGGCAACCGATCGGCGAGTTCGCCGAACTTCACCACCTCGACCTCGGGCCCGTCGGCCTTCTCGAACGCGCGGGACAGGCGCTGCCACCGGATCTGGACGTAGCCGCGGTCGTGTCCGGTGCGTTCGAGCCAGTTCGCCAGGCCGGGGTCGCGTTCGCTGATCACGAAGCGGATCTTGCCGTCCGGGTCGACCCGCGCCTGGTCGGCGGTGAGGCTCGTCTGATGGTTGATGTAGTCCAGCGAGAGATACCAGACGCTGCCGAGCTGGATGCCCTGGTACGGCGCGTCCGAACGCGGCACCGTCACGATCATGACCTCTTCGTCGCCGAGTTCGTAGTGCCCGGCCGACGAGTACTGCGTGGTCAGGCCGCCCGGCGTCGGCCGCGGCTCGGTCATCGTGTTCACCGGCAGGTTCAGGTAGAACCACTTCGGGAAGGCGAGGAAGGTGCGGAGCCTGCTCAGCAGGATCTTGCCGGTCACGCCGTAACGTTTGGCCAGCCCGTCGCGGGTGAGCGGCGCGGGCGCGCCACCCGCGGTGTCGGCGCACTGGATCTGGATCGTGCCGCGGCGTTCGGTGGCCCAGTCGCTGTAGACCTCACGCACCACGAGCATCGACGAACCAGGGCCGAGGACGAAGTAGTTCGGTCCCGGGTCGGGTTTCGGCGGCCCGAAGCGGAGTTCGAACGAGCCGTCCTCGGCGATCTCGATCTCGCGGTCGTCGAAGGCGGCCAGACTGTCGGGCACCTCGACGGGCGAGTAATCGCCGTTGAGGACCTGGAAACTGACGTCGGCCGTGCTCCCCCGCGTCCCGGTGACGACGTATTCGCGGTCCTCGCGGATGTTCGCGTTGAAGTACAGCGTGTCCGGGTTGTCGAGGCCCATCTTCGTGTACGGCCCGGTGGACTGGGTGAAGAACGGATAGTCCCGTTCGTAGGCCCACGCCATCTGCAGGGAAGCGCGGATGCTGCCGGCGAGATAGTCGTATCCCTCGACCAGATCCTGTTCGGTCCGGATATGCGGCGCCTCCGCGATGATCTTCTCGGCTTCGACGATCGCGTCCGCGAACGGTTGAGTGAGCACCGGCGACTCCTCATACTGGTACAAATATGTACCGACTTGGTACGTTCTTCGTGCCATCAGACTAGAACGCGTTCTAAGGATGGGTCAATGACCCGGCGCTCACCGCCCACCGAGCGAGTCGTGCGGCTGCTCGACTTCTTCGCCGCGCACCCAGGCCGTCGCTTCGGCCTGTCGGAACTCGCCCGCGAGCTGGACCTGGCCAAACCGACCTGTCTCGGCATCGTCACCGAGCTGACGGCGGGCGGCTACCTGGTCCGGGACCCTCAGCCGGTCACGTACCGGCTCGGCCCGGCGATGGTCGCCGCCGGCCGCGTCGCGAGCGAGGGATTCGGCGCGAGCGAGGTCGCGCGCCGTCATCTGGAGGAGCTGAGCAGGCGATACGGCGCCACGTGCACGGCGTCGGCCGTGGTCGGCGACCGGATCCTGATGCTGCAGAGCGCCGGTCCCGGCCGGATCAAACTGGGCGAGACCTACCCGTTCGCGCCACCGGTCGGCCTGATGTACGTGCTGTGGGATTCCGACACCGCGTTCGACGCGTGGCTCACCAAACCCCCGGCGGTGCCGGTGCGGCTGGACGAAGCGCACCTGCGTCGCGTCGTCGCCGAATGCCGGGAACACGGATACCTGGTGGAGAGCCTGACTTCCGCGGGGCGGCGGCTCTACGCGCTGATGGCGGGCGTCGGCGCCGAGGAACTCCCGCCGGAAGTGCGGGGCCTGGTGGGAGAACTCGTCTCGAGCCTCGGCGAGCGCGTCTACCTCAGCGCCGACCTGGAGCCGCGTCGCAAGCACGCCGTGAGCCTGCTCGCCGCGCCGACGTTCGACGCTTCGGGGCGACAGGAACTGGTGCTCACGCTTTCGGTCGGCGAACCGATCACCGGCGCGGAGATCGCGAGGCGGGGCGCGGCGCTGGTCGCCACCGCCGACGCCGTCACCGCCGAATCCGGGGGCCGCCACCCCCGCGTTTAGTCCTCTGAATGCGGTCGTTGCACGCGCAAGGACCGCGTCCAGAGGACCAATGCGCAGATCGTGTCTTCCGGCCCCAGACACGCGTGATCGGAGGCGTAACACACCCGAGCCGGGATCGGCATTGTCTTCCGGCCCCAGACACGCGAGTTACGGCTTCAAGCACGCATGTTCCGGGTTCGTGCGTCAGGAAGACCAGCGGTTCGCGGTGAGCTTCAGGCTCGGCACGTCGTCCATCGACATCATCGTCTCGTACAGCCGGTCGTACTGGGTCGAGGCGGTCAGCCATACGCCGTCCACCCGCCGGTAGGTGTCCTCGTAGTACGCGGCGCCCTCGATGATCACCCGGTGTTCGGGCACGATCACCTTGTCCCGCATCAGCCACGTGCCCGTCGCGGTGTCGCCGTCGACGTCGATCTCCGGCTGCCCGGCGAAGTGCACCGTCGTGATGCCGGGGCCGACAGCGTTCCGAAAGAACTCGACGATCGCTTCGCGGCTTTCGAAGGTCAGCGGTTTGCCGTACGACGGCGTGCCGTAGCGCGCGTGCGCGTCGGCGGTCAGGGTTCCGGCCATCTCGTCCCACAGCTTGAGGTCGAGACAGCGGAGGTAGCGGGCTTTGAGGCGACGGATCTCTTCGAGCGCGACCAGGTCCATGCCGACAGCGTCCCCCAGCCCTTGACCAAGCACAAGAACTTGTTCTACTTTTCTGGTCTCGAACCACGGAGGTCACGATGGCGTCCCCGGCATACGAGCTCACCCAACTCGAAGCACTGGAAGCCGAAGCCGTGCACATCTTCCGCGAGGTCGCGGCGACCTTCGAACGGCCGGTGCTGCTGTTCTCCGGCGGCAAGGACTCGATGGTGATGCTCCATGTGGCGGCCAAGGCGTTCTGGCCGTCACCGCCGCCGTTCCCGGTGATGCACGTCGACACCGGGCACAACTTCGACGAGGTCATCGAGTTCCGTGACCGCACGGTCGACACGTATGGGCTCAGGCTGATCGTGTCCAGCGTCCAGGACGACATCGACGCGGGCCGGGTCGTCGAAGACCCGAAAGCCGGCCGCAACCGTCTCCAGACCACCGCCCTGCTCCGGGGAATCCGCGAGCATTCCTTCGACGCGGTCTTCGGCGGCGCCCGGCGCGACGAGGAGAAGGCCCGCGCGAAGGAGCGCGTGTTCAGCTTCCGCGACGAGTTCGGCCAATGGGACCCGCGCGATCAGCGGCCGGAACTCTGGAACCTCTACAACGGCAGGCACCGCAAGGGCGAGCACATCCGCGTCTTCCCGCTGTCGAACTGGACCGAACTCGACATCTGGCGGTACATCGAAGCCGAGAACGTCGACCTGCCGTCGATCTACTACTCGCACCGGCGCCCGGTCGTCCAGCGGGACGGCATGCTGCTCGCGCACACCCGGTTCCTCACCTTGAACGAAGGTGAAAGTCCTTACGAGGCAACGGTTCGCTTCCGTACCGTCGGCGACGCGACCTACACCGGCTGCGTCGAGTCGACCGCGACGTCGCCGAGTGAAGTGGTCGCCGAGGTGGCGGTCAGCAGGCTCACCGAACGCGGCGCCACCCGCGCCGACGACCGGATCTCCGAGGCGGGCATGGAAGACCGGAAGAAGGAAGGTTACTTCTGATGAGCGCTTCGCTGGTCCGCCTCGCGACCGCGGGCAGTGTCGACGACGGGAAGTCGACCCTGATCGGCCGTCTGCTCTTCGATTCGAAGACGGTGTTCACCGACCAGCTCGAAGCCATCGAACGTGCCGGCCGCGACCGCGGCGAGGCGTACCCGAACCTCGCGCTGCTGACCGACGGTCTCCGCGCGGAACGCGAACAAGGCATCACCATCGACGTCGCCCACCGCTACTTCGCCACGCCTCGGCGGAAGTTCATCATCGCCGACACGCCGGGGCACGTGCAGTACACCCGGAACATGGTCACCGGCGCGTCCACCGCGGATCTCGCGCTGATCCTGATCGACGCCCGCAAAGGCGTGCTCGAACAGTCGCGGCGGCACGCGTTCCTGGCCAGCCTGCTGGGCATCCCGCATCTGGTGTTGTGCGTCAACAAGATGGACCTGGTCGGCTGGTCGCGGGAACGCTTCGAGGAGATCCGCGAGGAGTTCCGCCGCTTCGCCATGAAACTCCAAGTGCACGACCTCACCTTCGTGCCCATGTCGGCGCTGCACGGCGACAACGTCGTGCACCGGGGCGCCAGTATGCCTTGGTACGAAGGCACTTCCCTGCTGCACCACCTCGAACAGGTGCACGTCGCCTCGGATCGCAACCTCATCGACGCGCGATTCCCCGTGCAGTACGTGATCCGGGAGCACAGCCGCGACTTCCGCGGCTACGCGGGCACCGTCGCGGGCGGGGTGTTCAAACCCGGTGACGAGGTCGCCGTGCTGCCGTCCGGCTTCACCACGACGGTGCGCGCGATCTGGGGCCCGGGTGGCACCACGGTCACCGAAGCCTTCGCCTCGCAGGCCGTCACGATCGAACTCGAAGACGACCTCGACCTCGGCCGCGGCGATCTGATCTGCCGCCCCGGCAACCGGCCCCACACCGGCCGCGACGTCGACGCGATGGTGTGCTGGTTCTCCGAACAGAGCTCACTGACACCCGGCTCCACCTACGTCGTGCGGCACACCACCAGGGAGACCAAGGCCGAGATCCGCGACCTGGACTATCGGCTCGACGTCACCACCCTGCACCGCGACGAGACCGCGGAATCGTTGTCACTCAACGAAATCGGCCGGATCCGGCTGCGCGCACGGCAGCCGCTGCTGTTCGATGCCTACCGCCGCAACCGCTCCACCGGCGGCTTCCTCCTCGTCGATGAGCACTCCGGGGCGACGGTCGCGGCGGGCATGATCACCGGCCCGAGCGTGACCGCGTCGAACGTCGTCTGGCATACCGCCGCGGTCAGCAGGGCGGAACGGGCGACCCGCGGGCTCACCGTCTGGCTCACCGGGCTTTCCGCGTCGGGCAAGTCGAGCGTGGCCGTGGAACTGGAGCGGCGGCTGGTCGCGTCCGGCAGGCCCGCGTACCTGCTGGACGGCGACAACCTCCGGCACGGGCTGAACGGGAACCTCGGCTTCAGCCCCGCCGACCGCGCCGAGAACGTCCGACGTGTCGCCGAGGTCGCGAAGCTGTTCGCCGACGCCGGGGTGGTGTCGGTGGTCTCCCTGATCAGTCCGTACCGGGCCGACCGCGAACTCGCCCGCGCCGCGCACGAGGCGGCGGGGCTGCCGTTCCTGGAAGTCTTCGTCGACACCCCGCTCGAAGTCTGCGAAGACCGCGACCCCAAGGGGATGTACGCGAAGGCGAGGGCGGGCGAGATCAGCGGGTTCACCGGGGTCGACGCTCCCTACGAGCAGCCGGAGAGCCCGGATCTGCTGCTGCGCCCGGAAAACGGGGATCCGGCCGCGATGGCCGCACTGATCCTCGACGCCCTGGAGTAGCTGAAGGACGCTTTCCCCGCATCACATGCGACGAAAGCGCCCTTCACCGCGTCCTATGCGGTGAAGGCGTCCTTCAGCCGCCGTTGGTCGCCCGATACGGGGCGGTCACGTAGGTGCGCGCGGTGGCGGCCGTCAGTTTCTCGACCGAACGGAACATCGTCTTCCCGAGCTTCGCCCGCGCCTTCAACGCCGGATGCGTCGCGGCGTAGTCGTCCTTGTTCACCGCGGGATCGCCCGCGAACTCGCCGGAGGCGAACAGCGAATAGGTCAAGACCGGTTTGCCGTCCGCGCTGAACATCACCCCGGCCTCGTTGCGGCCGTCGTTGAACCAGCCCGCCTTCGTGGCGACTCGCAGCCGCTCGGCCGAGGTCAGGCCGAGCCGCACGCCGTCGGTGAACGCGCTCAGCGAACGCAGGATGTTCAGCAGGTACTCGGTGGACTTCGCCGAAAGCAGCGTCCCACCGACCAGTTTCCGCAGCAGCGTATGCGTTTCGGCCGGAGTCGTCTTGCCGAGGAAGAACCGGTTCGGGTTCGCCACCGGAACGACCTGCGTGTGCACGAATCCCTTGCCGCGCAAGATCTCGTTGAGTTCCGCGGCCGGGCAGACCAGCCCGCACAGCCGGACGGCCGTGTTGTCGGACAGCGTCAGCAGCGCGGCCATCGCGTGCCCGAGCGTCACCGAACTCGGGTACGCGCCGTCGAGGGCGAAGATGCCGTCGGTGTCCTTGATGACGATGTCGGCCGTGACGTCGACGCGCTGGTCCAAGGTGAGCAGCCCGCGGTCGACCTTGTCGAGCACCGCGGCGGCGACGGCGATCTTGTTGACGCTGTACGCCTCGACGACCTCGTCTGCCCGCTCGGACACGGCGGGCACCAGGTTCCCGGCTGAATCCGCGACGCTGACGTAGGACGACCAGGTACCGCCCGCCTTCGCGGTTTCCCGGGCGTACACCTGGGAAATCCGGCGCGCGGCGGCCGAAGCGTCGGCGGCGGGTGTGTCTGATTCGGACTCTTCGGCGGCCTGAGCGATCTGCGCCGTTCCGAGCACAACGCCCGCGGCGGCGACCGTGCCCAGCCCCAGCAGGCGACGGCGATTGACGTTGGTGTCCACTCGGGAACCCTACCGCGTTCAGCCCGCCGGTGTGACGAATCCGGTGTCGTAGGCCTTGATCACCGCTTGCGTCCGGTCCCGCGCGCCGAGTTTCGCGAGCACGTTCCCGACGTGCGTCTTGACCGTCTGCACCCCGAGGTACAGCTCGCCCGCGATCTCCACATTGGACAGTCCGCCCGCCATCAGCCGCAGCACCTCGCTCTCGCGTTCGGTGAGCCCGGCGCCGGCGAGACCGTCCTGCGTGCCCCGGTTCGCCTGCTGCGCGGCCAGCCGCCGGATCGCGGCCGGGAACAGCAGCGACTCCCCCGCCGCCACCGTCCGGATCGCCGCGACGATCTCCTCGGGCCTGGCCCGCTTCAGCAGGAAGCCACTCGCGCCGGCGAGCAGGGCGTCGTAGACGTAGTCGTCGTTTTCGAAGGTGGTCACCACGATCACCTTCGGCGGGTTGTCCATAGTGGACATCAGATGCGTGGTCGCGCGGATCCCGTCGACCGAGGGCATCCGGACGTCCATCAGCACGACGTCGGGCCGGAACCGCGAGACCAGCCCCGGCACCTCGGCGCCGTCGGACGCTTCGCCCACGACCTCCAGGTCGGGCTCGGAGGCGACGATCGCCCGCAGCCCCGCCCGGATGAGCTGTTCGTCGTCGACCAGCAGCACCCTGATGCTCATCGCCGTTTCCCCCATGGCACCGCCACCTCGACCTTCCAGAATCCGTCCGCGCGGCCCGCGGTGATCGTGCCCCCGAGCACTTCCACCCGTTCCGTCATTCCCCGCAGCCCCCGGCCGCCCCCGTCGCGCGATGGCTCCGCGGCGCCGAGCGGGTTGGACACCCGCAAGCGCAACAGCTCCGTTCCGGCGTCGACGAGGACCGTCACCGGAACCTTACCGGCGTGCCGCAGCGCGTTCGTCAGGCATTCCTGCAAGATCCGGTACGCCTCACGGGAGACGACCGGCGGCACCGAGGACGGTTCACCCCGCACCTCCGCCGCCACCTCGGCGCCCGCCAGCCGGGTCGCTTCGACCAGCGCGGGCAGCTCCGCCAGCCCCGACTGCGGAGTCTTCGACGACGCCTCGTCACGCAGCAGCCCGAGCACGTGGTCGAGGTCCTCCAGCGCGGCGCGGGCGGAGTCCTCGATGGCGGTGAGCGCCTGCTCGGTGAAATCGGGATCCGACCTCAGCGTCCGGCGCGCGGCGCCGGCCTGGATGGTCACGACGCTCAGCGCGTGCCCGACCGAGTCGTGCAGTTCGCGCGCGAGCCGGTTGCGTTCGGCGAGTTGTTCGGTGCGCTTCTCCAGCTGGGCGATCCGCTCCGCGGCCGAGATCCCCAGCAGGCTCCTGGCGCAGCGGGTCAGCAGCGCGCCCACTCCCCACACGACATAGGCGAGCACGACGACACCGAGCAGGAACGCCAGCGGGATCCACGCGCTCGCCCAGCCCTTCGGCACCTCGATCGGGTCCTCGGCGGACAGTGCGATCCGGCCGGTGAACGGGGCCGCGATCGTGAATCCGAACGCGACCGGGACGACCAGGCTCACCAGGCTGACGACGCAGCCGGTGCTCACGTGCAGCAGGAACATCGCGGTCGACCGCAGCCGGACGGGCCAACTCGACGCGGGCCCGAACGTCACGCCGGGGACGGGATCGTCCAGAAGTTCCCGCACGGCCGCCCCCTCCAGCACCCGGACGGCGGGAATGAACGACGACGCGACCATCACCAGGACGACGGTGATCATCGCGACGACGATGCCGCGTTCCACCGTCACGACGAGGGGAAGCAACGACGGCACCACGATGGCGGCGAAGAGGATGTACGGCACGCTCAGCGCGCCGCCGAGGATCAAGTACACCCACCGGCGGTAGGTCGCCCGGTCGACGAGCGGGCCGAAAAGTCGCATGCGCTCTTTCTAGCGTGCGCCGGCTCCGCGCGTATCCCTCACGAGTATCTCCGCGATCTCCCTCGCCAGCGTGACGCGGTGCGCGTCCCCGTCGATACCGGTGTGCGCGACAGCGCCCTCGAGCAGGAGGAAGAGCTGCTCCGCGAGCCGCTCCGGATCGGCCGCGGCGGGAGCGTCCTCACGGAGGAGGTCGGCGAACTTCGCCCGGACCGCCGCCTTGTGCCGCCGGATCACGTCGAGTCCCGGATGCCCGGCGGGCAGTTCGGCGGCCGCGTTGAGGAACGCGCACCCCCGGTCGCTGCCGAGCTTTGGGTGATCGACGTAGGCGTCGAAGACCACGAGCGCCCGAGGACGCCCGGCTTCGGCCAGCCGCTCTTCGAGGTACGCCCACCAGACGTCGTGACGACGTCGCAAGTACGCGACGGTGAGCTCTGTCTTCGATCCGAAACACGCGTACAGGGTCTTTTTCGTGACGCCGGCGGCTTCGGCCACCGCCGCGACACCGACCGCGTTGAGGCCCTCTCGGTAGAAGAGCTCACTCGCGGCGCTCAGGACGCGTTCGCCGGCTGGGGTCAGCATGGTTCCGAGTATACCGATCGGTTGACCTGAGCGCGAAAGGCGGGAACACTCCAGGACTATACCGATCGGTATACATATGGAGGAGAGCAGCTGGTGTCTTCATACAAACGCGAACTGACCCTCACCGCGGCCGGGTTGTCGCTGATCGCGGTCTCCTACGGACTCGCGAGGTACGCGTACGGCCTCTTCGCGCCTACCCTCCGGACGGAGTTCGACCTCGGCGGCAGCGCTCTCGGCGCCATCGCGGCGGGAAGCTACGTCGCGTACTGCCTCGCCGTCGCCGCTTCGACCGCCATCACGACCCGCTGGGGCGCGCGGGCGGGTGCGCTCGCCGCCGGAACGACGGCCACGGCGGGGACCGCGTTGATCGCGGCCGCCCCGAACGCCGGCGTGCTCGCGCTCGGTGTCGTCCTCGCCGGCGCCAGCACAGGCTTGGCCTCCCCTTCGCTCGCCGACGCGGTCTCCCGTGTCGTCCGGGCGACCCGCCGTGACCGCGCCCAGTCCGTGGTGAACGCGGGGACCGGGCTCGGCGTGCTGATCTCCGGCCCGGTCTCCCTGCTCGCCATCGGCGACTGGCGACTGGCGTGGTGGGCCTTCGCCGCGGCCTCTGCGCTCGTGACCTTGTGGATCGCCCGGGTCGTGCCGCCGGTCAAGGAGGACCGCGCTCGGGGGCTGCCGGTGCCGCTCTTCCCGCCCGCCACCGGACGGCTGCTGCCCGCCGCCGCGACGCTCGGCCTGGCCAGCGCCGCGATCTGGACCTTCGGCCGGGACATCGCCGTGAGCGTCGGCGGGCTCGGCGAGACCGCTTCGACGGTGGTGTGGATCGTGCTCGGCGCGGTCGGCCTGGCAGGCGCGTTCACCGCCGAACTGACCTCGCGGGCAGGACTGCGGCGGGCCTGGTCGGCGGGGATGGTCCTGTGCGCCGCCGCCACGGCGCTCTTCGCCATCGCCACCCGGTCGCTGCCCGCGCTCCTCGTCGCGGCCGCGCTCTTCGGAGCCGTCTACATCGGACTGACCGGCGTACTGATCCTCTGGGGCACCAGGGCTTATCCGGCGGCGCCCGCGTTCGGTGTCGGCGTGGCCTTCCTGGCGCTGGCACTCGGCCAGGCCGCCGGGGCGCCGCTCATCGGTCTGCTCGGCGATCTCCTCGGTCTTCGTGCCGGCTTCCTCGCGGCGGCGGCGATGGCCGTCGTCGGCGTCCTGTTCGCGCCCGGGGAGGCGATCACTACCTACAACTTCGGGGTCCGCTCCCTCTCGAGGGTGAGTACCGTCCCGCCGGAGCGGGAATCCCGCGTGGACTGCGCGTGATGTGCTCTTCGGCATGAACCTGCTGCTCGGCCTGCTCACCCTGCCCGTCTACGCGCTGATGCTGTGGCCTCTGGTGGTCGCCGCCCGCCGCGTGCTGGGTGTGCGGATCGGCGTGATCCGCGCGTTCTGCGCCGCCGGGTTCGGCTGGCTGGTCGCGGGCGGCATCCTCAGCGCGTTCCCCTCTCCGATGTACACGGGCGGGGCCTTCGCCGGGCTGGTCATCCCGGTGGCGGGCGGCGCTTTCCTGGCGACGCTGATCTTCCTGTTCGTCGCGGAGCTCGCGCTGCCGTCCGGTTCGGGGCTCGGCCTGATCGGCAGGATCCGGTCGGTGCGGCGCCGCGTGGCCCGGACGCGGCGCTACTCGCAGATCACCCGGATCGCGATCAAGCACGGCCTCGGCCGGTACCTCACCGGCCGCCGCGAACCCGGCCTCGCCCAGGTCCGGCACGCCAAACTGGCGCGATCGCTGCGCCGCGCGCTGGAGGAGGGCGGCGTGACGTTCGTGAAACTCGGCCAGCTCCTCTCGACGCGCTCCGATCTGCTCCCGCCGGTGTTCGTCGACGAACTCAGCAAACTCCAGGACCAGGTCGCCTTCGCCGACGCCGACGAGGTCGCGACGGTGCTGAGGGAGGAACTGGGCGGGAATCCGAACGAGATCTTCGCCGAGTTCGACCCGGAACCGATCGCCGCCGCGTCGATCGCGCAGGTCTACCGGGCGAAGCTGCGCGGCGGGCAGGAGGTGGTGGTCAAGGTGCAGCGGCCCGGTGTGCAGGCGCTGGTCGACCGGGACCTCGACATCGTCCGCCGCGTGGCGGCCGCGCTGGACCAGCGCGCGGGCTGGGCGCGTTCGCTCGGCGTCGTCGACCTCGCCGAAGGATTCGCCGACGCACTCGTCGAAGAGCTCGATTTCCGCACCGAAGCCAGGAACATCGAAGCGGTCGCGGCGGCCTACCCCGGCACCGAGGTCGCCCTGCCGACCGTCCACAAAGAACTGTCCACCGAGCGGGTCCTGGTGATGCGGCGCCTCGAAGGCAAACCGCTCGCCGCCGCGCGGGACCAGGTCCCGGCCGCGGAACGGGCCGGGCTCGCGCGGTCGATGCTGCGGTGCGTACTCGGCCAGGTGATGGGCAGCGGCGTCTTCCACGCCGACCCGCATCCCGGCAACGTCCTGCTGCTCACCGACGGCAGGCTCGGCCTGCTCGACTTCGGCTCCGTCGGACGGCTCGACTCGGGCCTGCGCGGCGGGCTGCAGAACCTCATTCTCGCCCTGGACCGCGGCGACCCGGCCGCGTTGCGCGACGGTCTGCTGGAGATCGTCGACCAGCCGGACGAAATCGACGAGCGTCGCCTGGAACGAGCACTGGGTTCCCTGGTGGCCAAGCATTTCAACCACGGGCAGGCACCCGATCTCGACATGTTCACCGACCTGTTCCGGGTGATCGCCGACTTCCGGCTCAGCGTGCCCCCGCCGATCGCGGCGGTGTTCCGCGCACTGGCCACTTTGGAGGGAACGCTGGCCGCGCTGGCGCCGGGATTCAACATCGTCGTCGAATCCCGCGCCTACGCCGCCGAGCAGGTAGGTGCCGGATTGCGACCGGAATCGCTGCGGTCCACGGCCACCAACGAATTGATGGCGCTCCTGCCGGTGCTGCGGCGGCTGCCGCGCCGCGTCGACCGGATCGGCAACGCGCTGGAGCAGGGCAGGCTTTCGGTCAACGTCCGGCTGTTCTCCGACGAACGCGACCGCGACGTGGTCACCGGACTGGTGCACGAGATCCTGCTGGCGTTCGTCGGTGTGGCCACCGGGCTGATGGCCGTGCTGCTGCTGGGCAGCGCGACCGGCCCGGAGGTGCTGGACGGGGTCACGCTGCACCAGATGTTCGGCTACAACCTGCTGGTGGTCAGTGCGCTGGTGGGATTGCGGCTGCTCTTCGTCGTTTTCCGGCGGAGCGGACAACGGTCACGATCGCCCCGATGACACCGAGGACGACGAGCCCGGCGCCGGCGAACGCGAGGTTCCGCGAGCTACGGAACCCGGTGTCGGACACGGGATCCCCGGGAAGTCCGGCCTCGACGAAAGCCGTGGTCTGCGGAAAGGGCTCGGCACCGAGGGTGCTCCCTCTGCCGACGACCACTCCGTGCACCTTCGACAGCGGCACGGCGCCGTCGCCCGGCATGCCGACGTAGATCCGCGAGTCCCGCGAGTTGTTCCGTTGATCGCCCGCGACGAAGACCGCGCCAGGCGGAACCTGGACGGTGAAGGGCATGTACTCCTTGCGGCCGTACCCGTTCTCGTCGTCGGTGTACGGCTCTTTGACCGGCTTCCCGTTGACGGTGATCAGGTTGTCGGGCGTGCAACAGACGACCTGATCCCCACCGGTACCGATCACCCGCTTGACGATCCGGCCGTCTCCCGGAGCCGAGTCAGGGAACGCGGAAAGATCCATGAGGACGACCGCTCCGCGAGGGATCTCGGGGAGCGGGGTCCAGCGGTACAGCACGACCGCCCCCGGTTGGATCGTGGGCGACATCCCGCCGCTGGGGACGCTCACCATGCGGTAGCTCATGAGGGTCCAGAACCCGTATCCCCCGGTGCCCACACCGGCGACCGCCACCAGGATCATCACCAACAGGAGCGGGGAGAATCTTCGCTTCGGCCCGGGTCTGTCAGCAGGCGGAGCGGGGAAATCCGTTACGGTCACAGCGCAGAATAGCGCCGGTCGCTCAACCTCGGGGCGAGTACATGATTACCCCGACCCCGGCGAGACAGATCAAGGCGCCGATGACGTCGTAGCGGTCCGGCCGGTAGCCGTCGGCGACCATTCCCCACACCAGTGAACCCGCGACGAACACTCCGCCGTACGCGGCGAGGATGCGGCCGAAGTTCGCGTCGGGCTGGAGTGTCGCGACGAAGCCGTAGAGCCCGAGCGCCACGACGCCCGCGCCGATCCAGAGGTAGCCGCGGTGTTCCCGGACGCCTTGCCAGATCAGCCAGGCGCCGCCGATCTCCAGGAGCGCGGCGAGCGCGAACAGCGCGATGGACCGGACGATCATGTCGGCAGCTTATTGCGGCACGGTCCGACCCTCGTGTCATGAAGGGTCCCTTCATGACACGAGGTTTCACGTGCTTGACCGGACGACTCGCGTGATCGGGCGGACGACACGCGTGTCTGGATGGACGACACGCGCCCGGCCGAGTTTCGCCGCGTGTCGTCCGCCGGATCACGCGGGTCGTCCATCCAGACACACGAAACGGCCATTCTCACACAGGCAAAGCCGTATAGACCGTTATACGATCCGGTACCACAGCGCGTGAAGGCCTCCTTCCCCTCGGCTGAGCCGAGGGGAAGGA